>CAIOXL010000099.1 GCA_903862245.1 uncultured Geobacteraceae bacterium
AAAACAACCTTTATATCAATAATATCAGACTGTTACGCCAGTTTATGAAACAACCGATATGCCGGACTCGATGCTATAAAGCCCGACAGACTCCTAGGAAATAAAAAAAAGGGGATCCCGCCAATAATCCCTGTGAGCAAATCGACATGGTGGGATGGTGTGAAGTCTGGACGCTTTCCAAAACCAATAAAGCTAGGAGAGCGAACTACCTGCTGGAATGTACTCGACATTCGTCAGCTAATTAACAAATCGGAAGTATAATCAAGTTAAACCGATTTCCTTAATGGTATAAAATGACGTCCGAACAATTGCTATTGATCACTCCTCCCCACAAATTGTTTATGCAGGAACTGATCTGGGGGTATTTAAATCTACGAATGGCGGGGCAAGCGGGAAAATCGTAAACACAGAATTAATTGAAATTGGTACAAACAGCACATATGATGTCCGAACTCTTGCCATTGATCCTTCTAACTCGCAAACGGTCTATGCAGGAGCCTCAAACCCTAGTATTTGAAATTAATTCGACGGCATGTCTGAACGGTATCACCTTCGCCCCCTGCTTCAATCCGTCCAGATAGTCAGCCCAAAGCTGCATCATCTTTTTGCGCTCATCAAGGTGCGCTGTCCTGTTGTACGCTCTACCGTTTGGGTCTTTTACTGAGTGGGCGAGTTGATGCTCAATGTAATCAGGCCGGATATGCAAAACCTCATCTAGAATAGTGCGAGCCATAGCCCGGAAACCATGTCCGGTCATTTCATCAGATGTGTATCCCAAACGTCGAAGGGCTGCATTAATAGTATTTTCGCTCATCGGGCGTTCAAATGTCCGAGTACATGGGGATACAAATTTGCCATTTCCAGTGAGTGGTCGCAAGTCATTCAAAATTTCTATTGCCTGTTGTGATAACGGGACTATGTGGGCCATCTTCATTTTCATTTTTTTAGCAGGGATATTCCATTGAGCAGCGTTGAAATCAATTTCTGACCACTCTGCTTTTCGTAACTCCCCCGGACGAACTAACAGCATCGGAGATAGCTTTAAAGCACACCTGACAATAAAAGATCCTTGAAAGCCTTCAATGGCTCTCAGCAATTCAGCAACCTGTTTCGGGTCCGTCAGGGCTGCATGGTGTTTCACTTTGACCGGTGGCAAGGCTCCCCGTAAATCAGCCGAAGCATCACGTTCAGCCCGTCCAGTGGCAACAGCATATCGCATGACCTGTCCACAAATAGTTCTCACTCTGTGCGCCGTTTCAAGCGCCCCCCTACTCTCGACCCTTCGCAGAACGGCCAATATGTCAACGGGCTTAATTTCAGATATTGGCTTTGGCCCTTGCCATGGAAATACATCACCCTCTAATCTGTCAAGTACTCTCTTTGCGTGACCCTCTGACCATGTATGCTTGAACTTGTTATGCCACTCACGAGCGATAACTTCAAAACTGTTGGCGTTACATTCAGATCTAGCAGCTTTTTGAGCTTTGCGGACCTCTCCAGGATCTATACCAGCCGCAACCTGCCTGCGTGAATCATCCCTTCCTCGGCGTGCATCTGATAGCGATATCTCGGGATATGTACCCAGTGCCAACAACTTTTCTTTGCCGCCAAAGCGATACTTGAAACGCCAGTATTTCCCACCTTTTGCTGTCACTAACAAATAAAGGCCATCCCCGTCGAACAGCTTGATATCTTTAGCTTTTTGTTTTTCGTTCCGCACCTTAATATCTGTCAATCCCATGGTTACACCTCCTATTATCGGCAGCATTTTAGGGGTATCTGTTTTAATACTGGGGTATAAACAGCTAAATTGTACCCCTAGATACCCCGGATGTCAATATACCAATCAATACCATACTGGACAATAAAAACAGAAAAAGCCCCTGAATATCAGGAGCTTTAACACTGCATTAGCCTTAGCTGGATTATTAAGTGGAGCCATTTGTCGGAATCGAACCGACGACCTCATCATTACGAGTGATGTGCTCTACCAACTGAGCTAAAATGGCGCTGTATTCAATGCCTGAGCTTTGAAGGCTGCGAAAGTACCTCAAAAGCATCCCCCCTGTCAATGCTCTAGGCGCCGTGCGGGAAAATTCTGCTTTACCGTTACACCGATTGCGGCTAGTATCGACGCCACTGATGCATCACAATCCATTCTCAGTTGGCACCCTATGATTTTTCGCACACAGCTGGCATTTCTGCTCCTCTGCGTCTGTGCCGCCACAGCCCATGCCGCAAAATCAACCGGCATCACCAGGCTCGGGTACGCGATACAGATGGGGGCTTTTGCCGACGTCAACAACGCCGAACGGTTTACGACGCGGCTCCAGACCAAAGGGATTGACGCGTTCTATTACCGTAAGGACAACGGCATCTATGCCGTACGCTTCGGCGACTTCCCCAGCAGGGACAAGGCCCGCGACGCGGCCAAAAAACTGGTGGCTGAACGCTTGATTGACAGCTATTACATCGCTCCCCCCAACGAGATCGTCTTCAGTAAACCCAAAGGGCCGGGGGTGCAGAAAGCACCGCCGGACGAGATCAAAAATCCTCCCGGAATGCTCCAGCCGGTTGTCCCGAAAGAACATGCCGAAAAACCGGTGCCAAAACCGGTCAAGGACACCAGGGATATGGGGGCCATCGCCGCCCGCACCGCAGAACGCTTCGTCGGCATTCCCTACCGCTGGGGCGGGGACAATGTGGTAGACGGCATGGACTGCAGCGGCTTCGTTCGGGCGGTCTACAACCTGTGCGGCCTCAGTATTCCGCGTACCTCCCGTGACCAGTTCAAGGCCGGCGACCTGGTGGCAAAGGACGACCTGAAGGATGGCGATCTGGTCTTTTTCGGGGCATCTGTTGATACAATCAGCCACGTCGGCATTTATGTCGGAAGCGGCAAGTTCGTACACGCACCGCGCCGGGGGGAAGACATCCGGGTGACGTCCGTCAACGAAAGTTACTTCGAGAAGCGCTTTGTGGGAGCAAAACGGTATTTTTAGCGGTTCTCCCTCCCCACGGGGAGAACACGATGCAAGGAGATTTACAGCTATGGCAATTATCAAACCTTTCCGGGCTCTGCGCCCCCCTAAAGAACTGGTTGAAAAGGTTTCGGCCCTCCCCTATGACGTGATGAATGTCGCCGAGGCGTGCAGCATGGCGGCCGGTAACCCGAACAGTTTTCTGCATATTTCCCGCCCGGAAATCGACCTGCCGGCGGAGGTTGACCCGCATGATGAGTCGGTCTATCTGCGGGGGAGATTGAATCTGGCGGAGTTCATCCAGCGCGGAGTGCTGAGTCAGGACTCCCGCGACTGTTTTTATGTGTATCGCCAGCGGATGGGTGCCATCAACCAGACCGGCCTGGTGGTCTGTGCCAGTGTTGACGATTACCAGTCCGGCGTTATCAAAAAGCATGAGCATACCCGGGCCGACAAGGAAGAAGACCGGGTTAAGCATATCGATTATCTCGATGCCAATGATGAGCCGGTATTCTACCTGTCCCGTTCCTGCGCCGAGGTGGAGGGGATTATCGAGGGAGTTACCAACGGCCCGCCGGAGTACGATTTTGTCTCGGATGACGGCGTTGCCCACACGGCCTGGATCGTGTCCGACCAGACCCTGATTGACCGCCTTATTGTCCTGTTTGCCGCCATCCCGAAGCTGTATGTGGCCGATGGTCACCACCGGAGCGCCGCCGCAGGGCGGGTGCGTGAACTGCGACGCAATAGCAACCCCGGCCACACCGGCAGCGAGGAGTACAATGCGTTCCTGACGGTTGTGTTCCCGGAAAACCAGCTCAACATCATGCCCTACAACCGGGCGGTCAAGGACCTGAACGGCCGCAGCGCCAGTGAGTTTTTGAAGCTGGTGGCAGGCAGCTTTGCCGTCAGCTCCTCCCCTACCCCGGTCATCCCGGCAGAGCGTCACCACTTCGGCATGTATCTGGGGGGGGAATGGTACCATCTGCACGCCCGCCCGGCGATCATCGACGAAAAGGACACCGTCAGCAGACTTGATGTCTCCATCCTGCAGAACTCACTGCTGGCTCCGCTGCTCGGCATCGAGAACCCGCGTACCGACCAGAGAATCCATTTTGTCGGCGGCATTCGCGGCAATGATGAGCTGGTAAAACTGGTGGACTCAGGAGAATACGCGGTGGCGTTTGCACTCCACCCGACTTCCATCCGCGAATTGATCGAGCTGGCGGATCAGGACCAGATCATGCCGCCGAAATCAACCTGGTTCGAGCCGAAACTGCGCAGCGGCCTGTTCGTGCATCTGCTGGCCTGACGCCAATAGCGCGCTGCACAAAAAAAAGACCTCCCGGAGATTACACACCCGGGAGGTCTTTTTTGTTGTCTGACGTGACAAAAGTGCCGCTATCTCTTCATCGCGTCATCCATCAGTTTGTAGGCGCAGAATTCGCCGCACATCGTGCAGGCGCCGTGATCAGACACCGGTGAGTTGGCCCGGTATTCGCGCGCTTTGTCCGGGTCCATGGCCAGGGCGAACTGCCCTTCCCAGTCGAGCTTTTTGCGGCACTTCGCCATGGCGATATCCTTGGCCATGGCCCCTTTGACCCCCTTGGCGATATCGGCGGCATGGGCGGCGATACGGGTAGCGATAACGCCGTCGCGCACATCCTGCACATTCGGCAGACAGAGGTGTTCCGACGGAGTGACGTAGCAGAGGAAGTCAGCCCCGGCAGCAGCCGCGATGGCGCCGCCAATGGCGCAGGTAATGTGGTCGTAGCCCGGGGCAATATCGGTCACCAGCGGCCCGAGTACGTAGAACGGCGCACCGTGGCAGAGCCGCTTCTGAAGCTGGATATTGGTCTGGATCTGATTGAGCGGCACATGGCCCGGCCCTTCGATCATGACCTGCACACCGGCCGCCTGGGCACGCTGGGTCAATTCCCCCAGCAGAATCAGTTCGTGGATCTGGGCGCGGTCAGTGGCATCAGCCAGACAGCCGGGACGGAAGCCATCCCCCAGCGACAGGGTCATATCGTACTCTTTGGTAATCTCCAGCAGCCGGTCAAAGTGCTCAAAGAGCGGGTTTTCCTTGTTATTGTAACTCATCCATTCGATGGTGAACGCACCGCCACGGGACACCACATCCATCAGACGTCCTTCATTCTTCATCCGCTCAACGGTGCCGCGCGTCACCCCGCAGTGAACGGTGATAAAATCGACCCCGTCCTCCGCATGCTTGATAACCCCGGCAAAGATATCGTCCACAGTCATGTCCACAATAGCCTTGTTTTTGACGCGCACCGCGTCAAGAGCCGCCTGATACAGCGGCACAGTGCCGATGCAGGCGCTTGTTTCGGCAATGATCGCCTTGCGGATTTCATCAACCGGACCGCCGGTGGAGAGGTCCATGATGGAATCGGCGCCGTATTTGACGGCTATGCGGGCTTTTTCCACCTCTTTTGCCATATCGGTATCATCAGAAGAGGAGCCGATGTTGGCGTTCACCTTGGTGCGGAGACCGGCTCCGACCGCCAGGGGGGTGCCGTTGGTGTGCTTTACGTTATGGCAGATAACAATGGTTCCGGCGGCGATACCTTCCCGGATGAATTCCGGGGTCACCCCCTCCGCTGCCGCTGCGATCTGCATTTTTTCGGTGATGAGGCCCCTGCGGGCGTATTCAAGCTGTGTCATGTGATCAATCCTTTACGTTTGACATTGAAGATTGCAGCAGTTCACGTGCGGCAAGAAAATGGTTGACCGGGCTGTGCCCTTTCCCCAGTGACCGGGCAGTGTGAATCGCTGTGCTGATGAATGTTTTAGACCGTTCAACCGCCGCCAGCAAAGGCACACCCTGGGCAAGAAGGGCTGCAATAGCCGAGGCGTAGGTGCAGCCGGTTCCGTGGGTATTACTGGTGAAGACCCGTTCCGAACTGAAATGATGGCACCGGGTGCCGTCATACAGAATATCGGTGGCACGTCGTCCGGGAAGATGCCCCCCCTTGACGAGAACATTGGCCGCACCCAGGGCGTGCAGATCAGCGGCAGCCCGTTCCATATCCGCCTCATTCTTGACCGTGCGCCCCAGAAGACGCTCCGCTTCCGGAATGTTGGGGGTCAGCAGGTAGGCCAGCGGCAGCAGTTGATCACAAAAGGTCTGGACCGCTTCCCGCTCCAGCAGTGCGGCGCCCCCTTTGGCAACCATCACCGGATCGATCACCATCGGGATGAGCACCTTCCGCTCGCCGAGGCGTTCCGCCAGAGCCGAAATTATTGCGGGAGTGTGCAGCATGCCGGTTTTGATGACATCGATCGGGATATCGTTCAATACGGCATCCAGCTGGTCAATGACAAAACTTGGCGGCAGGCTGTGGATTGCAGAGACACCACGGGTATTCTGGGCGGTCAGGGCGGTCAGCACGGTGGCGGCATAACTGCCGAGCAGTGAAACCGTTTTTATATCCGCCTGGATTCCTGCACCGCCGCCGGAATCGCTCCCGGCAATACTCAGCACCGCGCCGCGCGGAAAGGGGCGCATACGATTGAACAGCAGCAGCAGTTCCGCAGCCGCAATATCGGGACGCGGACTGGAAAGTACTGATGAAATAACGGCCAGCGCGTCGGCACCCGCCTCAATCACCCGACAGGCGCTGCCGGCGGTGATCCCCCCGATAGCCACGATCGGGATTTTTATCCGGCCGCGTATGGCTTCCAGCCCTTCAACCCCCGGAAGGTGGGCAACCACCTTGCTCCCGGTCGGGTAGATGGCACCGAAACCGATATAATCGGCGCCTCCCTGCTCAGCCTGCAGCGCCTCTTCCAGGTTGTGGGTGGACTTACCGATAACCTTGCCCGGCCCGAGCAGCGCCCTGGCTTCAGCAATATCGCCGTCGTCCTGCCCCAGGTGCACGCCGTCGGCGTCCAGCTCACGGGCAAGCGTGACATCATCGTTGATAATGAATGTGGTACCGAAGCGGGCACAAAGGCGTTTCAACTCCCCGCCCATCGCCAGCCGCTCGTCGTATGCCAACTCTTTGGCACGGTACTGCAGCACCGAGACCCCGCCCCGAAGCGCCTGACTGACCCTGTCAACAAGGCCGTCCCCCTGATCCGTGACCAGGTAGACCCCTGAAATATCAGGCATCTGAGCGGTTTTGTTTACGACAAGCCGAAATGGTCTGGAATTGTCCACCTGTGTTCCCCACATGAAAAAACCGCACTGACATTCAACATCAGGCGGCTGGATAAAGTGTACATCCTGCAAGCCGCTTTCCTACGCCGGAATTACCCGGTTCAGGTGCAAAGGGTTCCCGCGCGTGTGGAGTAAATCTCCAGCGGCACGGATCTCAGTTCGTCAGAACTCCCCCAGGGCCTTGTTGGTTGGTACACTACTGTAATGGGACGGCAATGTCAATCGGTACATCGGCCTCCCGGCAGATCAGAATTCCGTAAAGATCGAAACGCCTCCCCCGTACTTGGGGCTTCCGTCGCTAAAACCCTTGATCACATACATTTCCGAGTAGTTGCGCTCGGCGAAACGCCACACGGTTTTCAGCCGTGCCTCAAAGGGAGCAGCCATATCGTGAAACTGGGGTGTGCCGGAGCGGATATATGCTGAGGCCAATAAGCGGTCATTCAGACTGTAGGCAACACCGGCATCGCCAATGAGGAAATTCTCGGCACCGATGTCATCATGGGATGCCCCCTGGAAGATATAGCGCAACTCGGTAAACGGCTGAAAGTCACCGAGCCATTTGGAGACGACCACCCCGGCTCCCACATCAAATTTTCCGGTGCCAAGCCCGTCTCCTTCATTGGCCGTCGGAAACTTGGCATACAGGGTCGGGCGCACGTACGGTGTAGTTTCCGTATCCATCAGCACGGCATACCCGCTTAATAGCGTTATGTCGCCCAATCCGTAATCACCGCCAAGCATACCGCCCGATCCTTTGCCGGAGCCGCTTGTCTGCTGGCCGAGAAGCGGCACGGTCAGTTCAAAATCCAACCGTTCGCTGGGAAACCAGTCAATGATCAATGGCAGAGAAATATAGGTGCTGGTGTACTTGGTGCCGAACGAACCGCTGGTTACGTCCAGACCGAGGCCGATGGCAAATTTGGGTGGTGGTGATTCTGCTAAGGCAGACAAAGAATAACATACGAAGGTTATGATTGTAATGCCGATGAAAATCAGTTTGCGCATAAATGGTCCTTGTGTGAAGTCATCTTCCCATTCGGCCCCCGCCCGTTCTGCCGGGTGATTGCTGACGGGTCTGGGAGGGGCGACCGGTTGTCTGGCCTGCGCCGCTGCCCATGCCGCCGCCTGCCCAGGCCGGGCGACCGGACTCGTTCCGCAGGGTGACAGCCGTTTGTTGGGAGGTATCAGTTATTTTTTGGGCAAGTATATACACAACGCCATCCGCTCCCTGAGCTTTCGAACCGCGTACCGTAAGGGAGTCGCCGGGCTTGAGGGCGATGCCGTGTTCGGCCCAGTAACGCTGCGGGCCAAGGATCACAACCGTACGGGTTCCCCCGCTTTCCAGTTCCAATTGTGCGTTGCGGCGATCGTCACCAACCTGGACGGAGACAATACGCCCTGATTGTGTTGTAACGGTGTTGGCATCATATCCGGATTCCAGGTCCAGTCCGCTCTGTTTATCTCCGCTGTTTCCCCAGAACGCGTGTGCAACGGGAGGCGGAAACCCCAGAAAAAGTGCCAGCAGGCATATGATGATTGCTATCGGTTGCATGGTGATTGTCCTTGATGAAAGGGGGGACGCGTCCGCCCCCCGCAGGGTACTGAGTGATTCCGTGTTACGGTGCAGCAGGTGTGACCACCGGTGTGGCGGCCAGGCGGCTGCCGTCCTGCAAGCCGTTGCCGTTGCCGGGGCGGGTTGTACTGCCGTTGGCGGTTGTACCTGTGGTGAGGAACGTGCCGTCACGACGCTGTGATCCGACCGGGCGGGCTGATGTTCCTGCCGCAGCCGTTTGCGTACAGGTGCCGCTGCTCATCCCCTGTCCCTTTGAACCGCCATTACCGCCGCGAGCCGATGCTTCGCCTGCAAGAGCAATTGCGCAGAGTGCCGCCAATCCCATTACCATCATCTGATTCGTTTTCATTTTTGTTTCCTCCTCGTGGGTTAGTCCTACTTGCCCATAGTCATTCCACGAGACGTGCCAACTGAACTATATTTACAACTATCTGTTATTGCTGTTGTTATTTAGCAAGCGGCTAAGCAGGCCCAGGAGATTCGGTGCAGATTCTGCACCACCCGTATAAATCCTGCACCGCGCCCCTATACCACCTCACCGGTCATCCCGTATTCCTTTATACGATACTGCAGCGTGCGGCGCGAAATTCCCAGCCTGTCGGCAGCCAGACGACGATTGCCGCCGGCGGCCTTGAGTGCCGTGGCAATAACATCAAACTCCGCCTCTTTCAGCATCCCCGCTTCCTGCCCCCATGCGCCCCCCTGTCTCCCACGGATGAGCTCCGGCAGTTCTGCCGCTGTCACCTCACCCCGTGCCAAGATAACACCCCGCTCAATGACGTTCTGCAATTCCCGGATATTGCCGGGCCAACCATAGGAACGAAGGGCCTTCATGGCAGGGGCGGCAATGCCCGACAGTTTTTTCCCCATGCTGCGGCCGTGCAGGCGAACAAAGAAGCCCGCCAGATCGTCCAGGGCATCGCGTCGATCGCGCAGCGGCGGCAGTGTAATCGGAAAAACGTTCAGCCGGTAGTAGAGATCCTCCCGGAAGCGCCCGGCACTGACCTCCTTGCCAAGATCCCGGTTGGTCGCGGCCAACACGCGCACATTGGCACGCAACTCCCTGTTCCCCCCTACCCGTTCAAAGGTACGTTCCTGTAGAACCCGCAGCAGCTTGGCCTGCATCGCCAGCGGCATCTCACCGATTTCGTCCAGCATAATTGTTCCGGCAGCTGCCATTTCAAATTTTCCCTGTCGCGCTGCGGAAGCCCCGGTAAATGCACCCCGTTCATGACCGAACAGTTCGCTTTCCAACAGGTTTTCCGGAATAGCCGCACAGTTGACGGCCACAAAAGGGCCCCCCTTACGCGCACTGGAAAGATGAATATACCGTGCCAGCAGCTCCTTGCCCGTACCACTCTCCCCGCCGATCAGTACGGTTGCCTCGGTCGCTGCCACTTCCCCCGTCAATCTCCGTACTTCCAGCATGGCCTGACCGGCAAACAGAATCTCAAGCGGCGGCAGACCGGCCAGTTCGGCCTCATCCAGTGCCACCAGCCTCCGCTCCCTGCGGTGCAGTTCCAGCAGACGCTGTACCAGTGTCCTTAGTGTATCGGGGTCTTTGAGTGGCTTGGTCAGAAAGTCACTAACGCCTTCCTTGATGGCGGTCACCGCCTCCTCCACTGTACCGAAAGCGGTAATCAGAACAAAGGGAGGGGCGGACAGGTCTGCCCGGCTGGCCCGGAAAAGCTCTATGCCGCCCATGTTCGGCATCTTCAGATCGGTCAGGACCAGATCAAATGACCCACGTCTCAGCCTGGCCAGCCCTTCGGCGCCATCTTCAGCCAAAACGACCTCATGGCCGGCAGCGGTCAGAATCGTCGACAAAAGTCCACGGAACGTAGGGTCGTCTTCAACTATCAGAATCCGGCCTGTCAACATACATCACCATCCTTTTCCGGCAGCAGCAGTCGGACCGTGAAGAGTGCCCCGCCACCGGGGGCCTCCCCGGCCGTAATATCTCCGCCGCACCCCTCAATAATTTTTTTGCACACTGCCAGTCCCAGTCCGGCACCGCGAGCCTTGCCGGTACGAAACGGTTCAAACAGCAGGGGACGCATTTCGGCGGCAATGCCCGGGCCATTGTCGGCGACATCAATCTTCGCCCATATGCCGTCGCACTCCCCGGTAACAGTTATCTGCCCCCCCCGTGCAGTGGCGTGCAGGGCGTTGGTAAGCAGGTTGAGCAGGACACGCCGCCAGCCTTCTTCCGGACAGACTGCGACTAAACTGCGGGGAATATGATAGACCATCCGCACTCCGGAATCCGCTCCCTGCAGGGCCAGCAGTTCAAGGACAGAACCAGCAACACCGGCCAGGCTGCACACGGAAGGCGGCAGCGGTTCAGAGCGCGTGTACAGCAGGATATCTGTGACCAGTGCCTCCATGCGTATCGCCTCCCCGACAATCAGCCGGGCGAAGCCGCGCTCATCACCATCGGGCAGGCGTTCCTCCAGCAGTTGCCCGTACCCCTTGATACCGGCCAGCGGATTACGCACTTCATGGGCCAACACCGCGCCGACCTCCCCCAGACGAGCAAGTGCGTGTTCCTGAACTAATTGCTTTTCCTGTGCCTCCTGCCGGCGCAACAGCCAGTACACCGTTCCACCCAGCCCCCATCCTATCGTCAGGAGGGAGAAAATCATACTCAGGCCAAAACGCGCCCGGCGCATGACCGCTTCAGAGCGCCAGGTATGGAGAGCAAGACGCAGGACAGCAGTATTGCCGCCAGCATGGAACGGGGTCTGGAACTCGTAGACCTGTTCACCGGTACCGAGACGGACCCGGAGCTCATTCAGCGTTCCGCTTGTCAGCACATTCTGGTACCGATCATCTCCCACCTGTTTGCCGGTCAGTTCCGCGTTGCTGTGAAAGAGAATTTCTCCGGAAGCGGAGACAAGCATGGCATAGGCGATGTCACGGGACTGAAACGAATCCAGCGATTTCAATGAGGGGTCGCGGCCGACTACGCCCTCCATGGCCGACGCTAATGTCAGTGCCAACCCGCGCAGATTGTCGTCGGCAATGGGGGCGGCGGAGCGATAGTTACGCACGGCAAACCAGGACAGTCCGGCAGTAAGTGATATGGCGATGATAAGTGTCAGTAGTGCAATACTGCGGCGCGGCATCAGTGCCATCCATTCCTTTACGCTGTTTTTCAGACCCGGCACTCCGGTTCCTTCAGATCAGATCTTTTCAGTATACAAACGGGATCAGCTTCTTCACACGCCTGCGGTACGCGGCGTATTCCTGAAATTTCGCCAGCAGCAAGCGCTCTTCATAGCGTGATTTGATGTCGAAAAAGATGAGCAGCAGGAGGGCATAGCCGATGACCGGCCAGCTGTTCAGCCATAATCCCCAGCCAAGGGAGATGAAAATTATGCCGCTGTAGATCGGATGCCGCACCAGGCGGTAGGCGCCGGCGACGACCAGCGATGCATTCTTTTTCGGGCTTGGCAGCGGGGTAAGATTTTTCCCCAGATTGACAACACCGGCGGCGGCCAGAAGGACTCCCCCCAGTAGCAGGGCCGCGCCGCAGGCGGTGCCGGACCGGGCAAACGGGGCGCTCCACGCCGGTATGCCGCCCCATGAGCGCGGGCCGAAGATCAGGAGAAAAAACAGCCCCCCCTGAATCACCAGATACCACTCGCCGCGCGGGCCTTTCCACACTGGTCGGGTCGACACGGGGCTAGGGCACCCGGGTGGTGATCACAAACTCCGGGGGGTCCATGAGCACTTTTTTTACCGTACAGAGTCCGGCCGTGGTGACGATGGCATTCCGGTATTTTTCCGGGAAATCGGGGGGGAGATCTATCTCCAGGGCAACCCGGGACAGCTTCCGGCGACCGTCTGCGGCGGTACTGAACTCCATCCGCTGGGTCAGAGCCAATCCTTCGGTATCAATCCGGCGCTGCTGGCAGAAACTGAGCACATAAATGCCGGCGCAGGTGCCGAGCGAGGCAAGGAAGTATTCAAAAGGGGTTGGTGCCGAACCGGCTTCTCCCCCCGCCGTCGGTTGGTCAGTTGGAATAATCCGGCCGTTGAATTCTGCATTAACCTTTTCCCCGCCGGGGAAGGTGATTTTCATCTCCATGTGGAACCTCCTTGATGTCTGTGGTAATTCGGGGGCAACCCGTTTCGACCCGTCACTCCTCTACGCAGATTTCATCACGCAGGATCGAGCGCAGCGTCATGATGGTCAGAACCAGGATGATCAGGGTGATGGCCGACAGAAACAGATATGACGCCCCCAGGAAGAAGAGAGCGGATGTTTTGCTGTACATGAGCATGGAGGCGATACTGATGGCGGCAATCGGAAAGGAGTAGGCCCACCATGAAAGATAGAATTTGATGCCGTAAAACTGGCGGCTCAAGGCGATCAGCAGCAGGACAATGAACAGGGCGAAGTAGTACATGACACGGGCAAAGCTGTCGATTCCCCCCGTCAGTTTGACATAGGCAATAAAAACGAGGGCCGGTGGTGCGATCAGAATGAAGAACGTGGGCACAAGTTTTTCCGGCAGCGGATGATGAAATATAATCCGATTGAAGATAATCGTCAGCAGCACGAGCCAGAACACCAGGCCGATGCTGAAATAGAACCAGGCAATTTCCGTAAAACCATGTTCAACGGCGGCAATAGGCACCACGATATTTCCCACCACCGGCAAAAACCATGACGGGTTCAGGTGATGGATTTCAAAATGCGGGTGCCTGATCCAGGATGACACGATAAACAGGGTGAATAGCAGCTGCAGGGGGGCGCCGACAGCAAGCAGGGCAAATGATAACTGCCCGTTATGTGCGGAGAAGGCGATGCTGAGCAGCAGCATGCTGATGGAGATGGCGGGGAAAAAGCTCAGCTTTATCGGATGCCTCAGGTCTTTCCTCAATTCATCGCTGTAGCGAAGCGCCTTGCTGCCGTAGGTGCCAAGGAAAAGCAGAAACACGCCGGCAGCCACCCATGCCAGCAGAACGCCGAACCCCGCTGGTATTTGAAGCATTTTTTCTGCACGCTGCACGGCAATGGAAAAGCCGCCAAGCCCCATGGTGACGGCAAAAAATGATACGGGAAAAAACTTGAGGCGCGAGCTGGTATCCATTGTTCCCCCGTGTTGCGTTTTATGAACCCTTAGATACAGAAATACGATGTCTCTTCCGGTCAGACAATCCCTTCAGACGGCCCGGTTTCCGGCTTTTCTCCGGTGCCTGAAATTGCCAGCGCCTTCCCCTCGACAATGGCACGGGCCACCTTGCAGCGGGCACCGGCCAGAAGCCGCTGGACCGTGCCGCGTGACACCCCCATGCTGACACCGGCCTCTATCTGGCTCTTCCCCTCGCCGTCACAGAGATGCAGGGCTTCCAGCTCGTCCTGGGTCAGAAGGACAGTCTCCAGCTCCTTCAACGGGGTGCCGGCCGGCTTGTAAACAGCGGAGTAGCCCGCGCGGTGCGGGCAGCTGCAATGTATCGCTTTACGTGGACGCGCCATAATCAGTGTGAACAGCCGTGGTCGGTACCGGCCATAAGCATCCTGATCCTCTCAACACTGTGTGGTTGGGGGAAGAAGGGGGCACAGCCGGGCAGTACCAGGGGAATACGCCGCTGGTAACCGAAAAAATTAGTCATTGGTTCCCCTATCCTGTTCGCTTGTTATGTAGTCCGGCGGCAGTTCACATTCGACCGGGATCTGAAACGGCACCGGATAGCGGATTCCGGCTTTGTGGGTGGCTGATAACCCTTCCGCAGTCCGCTCCAACCAGTGATACGGGATACCGACCATCAATTCGTGATCCTGGGCGACGGCAAAGCGCCGGTCCCCCATGCAGGGGATCTCGATCGTCGGCTCACCGGTCAGGGCAACCTGGGCAATCGCTCTGGAGCAGACGCCGGCGTCTCCGGATGATTTCATCACGAACTCGCCCCCTTTGTGGTACAGGAATGCCTGTACAAACCGCATGGCCTGGGCCGAATTGACGTAGAGGACGACCAGATCCGGGGTGATGCCGGCAAAAGGACGGGCAAGAGGATAGGTCAACACCCCTGCAACACCGGGCTGGACGCGCGGCATCGCATGCTGCATGGCAGCGGCGGCAGGCTTGTTTTCCTGATACACACCGGTATTGACAGTACCGTCCAGAATTCTCTGCGGCGGCACTATCAGTCCGGTGCAGGCGGCACCTATGGCACAGTGGGATGTTCCGGCATCAGCCCAGGTCGACCAGGAGTACATCCGGCTGTAGGCAATCTGCTGGCAGACAGCCAATCGTTTGTTGCGCACTTTTATTTTCAGACTCTCGGCTGTCGCGAGGTCTTTGACCAGATTGACTCCTACCGGCTGAGTGGCAGGGTTTACCGTCTCTTTGACAATGGCGAGAAAATGCTCCATACACTGCTCCTTTCGCTGACCTGTATAATATCTACCTCGCATCCCGACCTGAAAGCGGGTGCATATTCAGTGTGAACAGCCGTGGTCATGGCCGTGACCGCCGCAGGTATGCCCCGGCATATATTCCTGAAGTGTACCGACTATCAGCATGTCGATATTTTCCGCAATGGTTCCCGCCTGGGCCTTGAATGCCCGAATACCGGCAGCGTTCAGCTTATGCAGCGCCCCGCCGCCGATACCGCCCACGACAATGGCATCCACATGATGCCCGCCAAGACCGGCAACCGGGTTGCATGCGCCGTGCTGATGCACCTGATCACTGTTGCCTACCGTCTGAAACGTGCCGGTTGTTACATCAACAACCACAAATTCGGGAGCTGAACCGAAATGATTGAACACCTGGCTGGACAGCCCCTGATTTTCTTCCACCGGAAAACAGACTTTCATTGCGAACCTCCATGGTATTTTGTGTATATGCACACAATATAATTCCATTATTCAGATGTCAATATATTAAATGGCAATACGATGCAACCATCTGTCCTGGATGCGGAAAATAACCGTAAAAAAAGCCACCTTCCTGAGAGGATAGGTGGCATTTTTTCTGCTGCGGAGGTGAGACTACCTCACGCAGGTGCTGCCAGGAACTCTGATCTGAGTCTTGGTCTGTGTTCGGGTAGCTGCAAAGGCGGTCATGCTGAGGGACAGTACAACGAGGGCTGCGGCTACGAAGATAACTGGCTTTTTCATAGTGATTCTCCTTCAAGTGCTGGGATAGTCCATCTGCCCTCATAAAAGCAGAAGCCATGCCAAACGTATAACACTCCGACTTTATGAGTTCTTTATGTTCACACCACTGAAAATTCAACCATATTCAGTGCAGTATTTGCACCTGTTTCCCAAATATTGCACTCCATTTCCGGGATCAAAAGGCCGGGCTGAATTTGCATCGGCATTGCCTGACAAACGGAATACATACAGGCAGGTCAATACCGGATGAAGGTTCCTGTCCATACTTGCCTGTTCATGCCAAACGTGGTACTTTGACAAATAGAGTGAGGCAAACAGCACGCTCGAAATATATTACCTAACCTTTCATTGACCGGGCACATTCCGGCTGCAGCTTCCGCCGACAACGGTTTTCTTCAGGATCTGCATGGAAAAGTCTCACAGATATTTTATTTCACTGCTTATGACGACAATCTACCTGTTAATTGTTGTCAGTCCATTGGCGTCACTTGCCATGCAGTCGAAATTTTTGACACATGCCGTTACCGGAGAGTGTTCCGGTGACTGCAAAATTGACGGCTGCTCGCTTGAGCGAAGTGCGGCCCATACCTGCTGCTGCTGGCAAAAGAAGCGGAATGAAGACAGCAAAGCACACGAGCATGTAAAGCCCCGCTGTTGTGACATTAAAACGGCTGAGCCCCCGAAAAAAGTTGCCAGTTGCTGCGCGCCCCGAACTGAAGAGAGTGACATAATCACCGAACAGGCGTCCGCTTCAGACAGCACTCCTCAAAAAACGAAAGGCACCACCATAAGCAGTAAACCATGCGGAAGCGGAAAATTGTTTGCCCTGTTACACGTTGAAACAACTCAGCATCTGCCCTTCTTCTACACCGGTGAAATCCTTTCTCCGGAGCAAAGCATCCTCACCGCCATCACCCCGAATCGCCTGACATCCCGACACGGCGATCCTCCTGACCCACCCCCGATAATTTAACATCCCCTCGACAGCCGCAGCTTCAAGCTGAAACGATTTACTGAATGGATTTCCCATTCTTGCGGCGTACTCCGGCGTTACACACATGCGAGGTCTATCCACATGTCAAAAGGGGCCAAATGGTTTGCTTTGTCCCTCTTGTTGCATCTGGCGGCAGCTATCATCTTGTTTTTACTGGCATCACGCTCTAATGAGCGGATGCCGAAAACCATCATGGTGGTTCTTGAAAATCGGACAGTAAACGATTTTCCGCTGGACAAGTCCACCCGGGAACCGTCACTCAAAACTGCACGGCCTGCTGGTCCGGTCAGCCTGACTGAACCGGAGAAGCCAGGGGTGTATCAACAGTTGCTTCAACCGGTTTTACCACCGGTTCCATTGACAAATACGTCTCGTGAACAGAGCCGGAGCATTGAACAGCAGAGGAAAATACGAGAGGTTCCGGATGCCGGTTCAGCTTTGACACCTCTGTCAAAAACGGGTGAACACCCAGCACCAGGTTCAGAGCGGCCGGTAACCCCGGAAAATACTCAACAGCGCTATGTGAAAGAACACTTCAGCTACATCCGTGACCTCATTGCAGCGCAGCTTGTGTACCCTCCCATGGCACGCAGGATGAACTGGGGCGGAAAAGTGGCTGTTGCGTTTGTCATAGCTGAAGATGGCTCGGTCCACTCAATCCGGGTGGTAGAAACGTCCGGCTTTCCGCTTCTGGATAAAAGTGCTCTGGAAGCGGTCATACGGGTCGCTCCATTTCCTAAACCTCCGGTGCGTGCAGAGATTACGGTGCCGGTAAGTTTCAGAATATTAAAATAATCGTTTCATACGCTTCCGTTTCGAAGCGCTATCACAAATTTGATGAAGGAGAACATATAACTCATGATAATAGTTAACGTATTGATAGCTGCCCTGTTTTTAGGCACGGTGCTGGCGGGTCAGCCTGCACAGGCCGAAAGCCAGCTACTGGATGAGATAACCATCCGCGGGCAGAAGGAATCGCCCAAAGAGGAAAGCCTTTCTATCCGTGAAGTGCGGGAAAGCTCTGCCAAGGATATGGGTGAAGCCCTTAAACAGATTGAAGGAACCAGCTACGTTCACAAGGGGGCTATCGCCAACGACGTGGTCCTGCGAGGCCTGCAGAAAGATAATATAAACGTCCTTGTGGACGGTGTCCGTCTGCACGGCGCCTGCCCATCCCGCATGGATCCGCCTTCTTTCCATTATGACTTTGCCGAAATCGAACAGGTCAAAGTAATTAAGGGCCCTTACGACCTCTCCAATCCAGGCGGCCTGGGGGGCGTTATTGATGCCCAGACCAAAAAGACCGGTAAGGGCTTCGGCGGCGATGTAAACCTGAGCTACGGCTCCTGGAGCGCCATCAATACGTCCGCCACCGCCTCCTATGGCGCAGACGTTTATGACGCTCTGGTGGGATATGCCTATAAATTTTCCGACATGCCAAAATCCGGCGACGGCAAAAGGCTGACTGAAATTTATCCGTCATCCAGTGCCAACCGTTACAAGACGGACGCCATCGATTCCAAAGCGTACGAAATCAACACAGGGTGGAGTAAATTCGGCGTAAACCCCACATCCAATTCGCGCAGCGAGATCCTCTATACGTATCAGGACGCCGAGCATGTTCTGTACCCGTATCTGAAGATGGATGCAACCTACGACAAAACCCATCGCCTGAACTGGACCTACCGGATCCAGAAAATTTCTCCGGCACTGCAGGATCTGAAGCTGCAGCTCTACTGGGATTCGGTCAAACACCTGATGGATGACAGTTCCCGGTTCACGTCAAGTCCATCGGTCAGTGTGACCCGTAATTATTCCATGCAGACCGACGCTACAACTCAGGTCTACGGGGCAAAACTGAATGCCGCCATTGCAGCAGGACCTGGCACAATAAAAACCGGGATCGATTATTACAAGCGCAACTGGGATGCGGTAAACCAACGGGCCA
>CAIOXL010000100.1 GCA_903862245.1 uncultured Geobacteraceae bacterium
ACCGGCCTTCGGCCACCTTCTCCCTCAGGGAGAAGGGAAAGATGGCAGAACATACTAAACAGATACAAACCAGTTCCAAAGGCGGCCCCATGATGAAAAACAGGTTCATAGTTATTCTGATACTCCTTGCCGTTATTTTACCGTTTATGTCATCTCTGGTCGGTTTTTACGCCGATTGGCTCTTTTTCGTTGAAACCGGTTTTTCAACGGTGTTCACGACGGTGCTCTATGCCAAAACAGGGGTGGGGCTCTCCGTCGGTGCCCTTCTGTTCGCCGGCATCATGATCAATCTATGGTATGCAAACAGAGCGCAGTTTCCCTACCGCGGGGTCTTTGTGGTGGGGGGGAACAACTTCCGGATTAACAGTGATGAGGTGGTGCGTTTTGTCAAACCGGTAAGTATCCTCGCCAGTCTGCTCCTTGCACTTCTTGCCGGCAACTGGGGGAGTATGCAGTGGGAGGAGGTGCTGCTTTTCACCAACGGGGCGAATGTCGGCACCGTTGACCCGATTATCGGCAAGGATGTCGGCTTTTATCTGTTCAGTCTGCCGTTCTGGGAGATGCTGAGAGGCTTTGCCGGTTTTGTTCTGCTGGCCTCTGCCGCCATAAGCGGGGCGGTGTACTTTGTGCGGGGCGGCATCGTCCTGAGTGAGCGGGGGGTGACAATCGACGAAAAGGTGCGTCACCATCTGGCAGCCCTTGTGGGGCTCTTTGCCGGTGTGGTCGCTGCCGGATTCTATCTGGACAGTTTCAGCCTGCTCTATTCCCATAACGGTTCTTTTTACGGTGCAGGATATGCCGATGTCAATTCCCGGCTGCTGACCTACAGGATCCTGACCTTTCTGACGCCGCTGGCGGGGGTGATGCTGGCGGCCGGGATCTGGAAGGGGGCCTGGCGTACGGCGCTCCTGCCGCCGGCCATTGTTGTCGCACTCTACGTGGTCGGTATCCGGGTCTATCCCGGTCTGCTGCAGAAATTCAAGGTTGCGCCAAACGAGTTGGCTCTCGAGACTCCCTATATCGAGAACAACCTCAAGTTTACCCGTTTCGGCTTCGATCTGGAAAAGATTGAAACGGTACCCTTCGATGTGGATACCAAGCTTTCCGCTGCCGATATCGCCAACAACGGCGCCACCATCAAGAATATCCGCCTCTGGGACCATGCCCCGCTGCTCAAAACCTACAGCCAGCTGCAGCAGATCCGGACCTATTACAAATTTTTTGATGTGGATAACGACCGCTACACGGTGAACGGTCAGTACACCCAGGTCATGCTGTCGCCGCGTGAACTTTCCTATGCCGATCTCCCCAGCAAAAACTGGATCAACGAGCGGCTCATCTTCACCCACGGTAACGGCATAACCTTTGGCCCGGTCAGCCGGATCAGCAAGGAGGGGCTGCCGGAGTTTTTCGTCAAGGATATCCCTCCGGTCAGCCTGGCGGACATCAAGGTCACCCGCCCGGAAATCTATTTCGGTGAACTGTCCAACGATTACGTCGTTGTCAGGACGAAAGTGCCGGAATTCAGCTACCCAACCGCTTCGGGCAATATCAATACAACCTACGCCGGCAAAGGGGGGGTGCCGATCAATTCGCTCCTCAGAAAATCCCTCTTTGCGGCCAAATTCAAAACAGAGAAAATTCTGCTTTCGACGGACATCACCCCGGAGAGCCGCATCATCTATAACCGCAACATCAACGAGCGGGTCAGGACGATAGCCCCCTTCCTCCGTTTTGATGGCGATCCCTACATGGTGGTGGACGAAAAGGGGGGGCTCAAATGGATCATAGACGCCTATACCTACTCGAACCGTCTTCCCTATTCAAAACCGCTCCAGGGGGGCATCAATTACATGCGTAACTCCGTCAAGGCGGTTATTGATGCCTATGACGGCTCGCTCAGTTTTTATGTCAGCGACCCGAAAGATGTTCTGGTAACGGTGTATGCCCGGATGTTTCCCGGGCTCTTCAAACCGCTGGCCGCCATGCCGGATGACCTGCGTCGGCACCTGCGCTACCCGCACCAGTTTCTCCAGCTGCAGGCCGCCATGTTTAATGCCTACCACATGACCGATCCGAAGGTCTTTTACAACAAGGAGAATCTCTGGCAGGTTCCGGCGGTGGGGGAGAAACCGATGGAGCCGTACTACACCATCATGAAGCTGCCGGGGGAAAAGGTGGAGGAATACATCCTGCTGCTGCCGTTTACCCCCTCCAAACGGGACAATCTGGCGGCATGGCTGACGGCGCGCTGTGACGGGGCGAACTACGGGAAAATCCGGGCCTACACCTTCCCGAGGGACCGGCTGATTTATGGTCCGAAGCAGATCGACGCCCGCATAAACCAGGATTCCTTCATTTCCCAGCAGCTGACACTCTGGAACCAGCGCGGGTCGGAGGTTATCCGGGGCAGTCTGCTGGTGATACCGATTGAAAAATCGCTGCTCTACGTCCAGCCGCTGTTTCTTGCGGCCGATAAGGACGGGCTGCCGGAGTTGAAGAGGGTGATCGTTGCCTTTGGCGATGAGGTGGTCATGGAGGAAAATCTTGAGCTTGCCCTGCAGCGGCTTTTCGGCGGCAAAAAGAGTGTTGCCGCACCCGTCGCTGCTTCCCCCGGAACGGCCCCGGCGAATGCCAAAGCGTCACCGGCGGCACTGGCCAAGGAAGCCATGAGCATCTACGAAAAGGCGACCACCCTGCAGCGTCAGGGGAACTGGGCCGGGTTTGGAGAGGAACTGCGCAGGCTGGAGCAGATTTTGAAACGGATGGCTCAGTAGGGGGACATCCCCCTGGGACGCTCCGGGGGAATTGTCCTGCTGGCACTTGGTGTATATCCGTAGACGATTATACAGATTGAGTAGCGGTAACATGTCTGGCCGCATGATCAATTTTTTCTGATAGGAGGCACCATGTCCTTGATTACATTTCGCGGTGAATTCCTTGTTCGCTCCCTAGTCATCGCCCTCCTCACCCTGACAGCAAATACGTCATTTTCAGCCCCGCCCGCCGAGCCGATTGCCGATTCGCACTTTCACAGTGCAAACTATGCCATGCAGGGAATTCCCTTAAAGACGCTTATCGACAACTACATGGGGGAAACCATTGCCAGATCCGTGGTGTTTCCGCTCCCGTTGCAGCAAAAGTGGGATCGTTTCGAGCACTATGCTGATGACAAAATAGCACCGAATTACTACCTGGGGCCGAAGGCGGGCATGTACTACTACTCGCTTGTCGATGCAATGACCGCCAGTGACTACCTCAAACTCTCTGAAGCAGACAGGAAGCGCCTCGACCCTATGATTGTCGGCTTTAACCCCATGGACCAGTACGGCGTAAACCACATCAAACGGGCACTGTTACTGTTCCCCGGCGTGTTTTCCGGGATTGGCGAGTTCTCGGTACACAAGGAGATCGTTGCCGAGAAGATCCATGACGACCGGGTTGTCTCCGCCATGAAAACGGGACAGTCGCCTCCCCCGGATACGAACGACGGCAGCAGAAATTCCCTCTATAATCCATCGCTCAAGACCATCTTTAACTTTGCCGCCGAAACGGGACTGCTCGTCAGTCTCCACAGCGACATCTACCCGGTTACTGTCACTCATGACGGTAAACTTCTCGCTTCATACCCGGACAGGCCGTACAATGCCGGGATGAAGCAGTTGTGTCGGGCCACTCCGCACGCCACGGTGTACTGGGCGCATACCGGCCTGGGACGCTTTGTCAGACCTGCCGCTGATCACCTGCGCCGTGTGTCCGATATACTCGATGCCTGCCCCAACTGGTATACCGACCTTTCCTGGGATATCGTTCAGCAGTATATCATCGAGCCGGAGCCCGGTATGCCGTCGCTGGCCGAGTGGGCTGCCTTTACCAAAAAATATCAGGATCGCATCCTCTGGGGATCGGATACCGTGATCTTTACCAAAAACAGGGTTGATGCCAACGGGAACCCGGTTGCGGGGAGTCTCATGCCGATCCCGGAATATCGCGCCGTTATCGGCATCCTTGACCCGCTCTGGCGGATGATCGGTCCCGAGGTTACTCGCAAAATCAGATACAGTAATCATATCCGGCTGTTTGATGCTGCCAGGGCCAAGGTACGTGTCTGGGAAGCCGCCCATGCGGCAGATAGTATCTGGAATTTTGATTGAAGCCCGGGGCAAATGCCCCCTGCTTTGAAATACGTACTGCCACAAGGGAGGTTAGAATATGAACCAGAATTTCTGCAGACCGTTCCTGCTGTTTACCGCCATGTTGCTGACAGCCATCACCCTGGTGCCGTTCCCGGCGCACTCTGCCGGACACAAGCCCCGGGTTGTGGTCCTGGCCACCGGCGGTACCATCGCCGGCAGCGGGGCAAGCGAAACAACTACCGTTGGCTACAAGGCGGCCGTATTTTCGGTGGATCATATTCTGCGCTCGGTGCCATCGCTGAAGGAACTTGCCGATGTGCGCGGAGAACAAATCTTCCAGATCGCCAGCGAAAATATAACCCCTGCCCATTGGCTGACACTTTCCCGCCGTGTTAATGCCCTGCTGGCGGACAAGGAGGTGCATGGAGTAGTTGTCACCCACGGCACCGACACAATGGAAGAAACCGCTTACTTTCTCCATCTGACGGTGCACAGTGACAAACCGGTAGTCCTGGTTGGTTCCATGCGTCCCGGCACGGCCATCAGTGCAGACGGACCGATCAACCTGTACAATGCCGTCGCACTGGCGGCTTCTCCATCCGGTGCCGGGAGGGGGGTGATGGTCGTTATGAACGATCGCATCAGCAGCGCCCGTGAGGTCACCAAAACCAACACCTTCACCGCCGACACCTTCAAGACACACGACCTGGGCGAGCTTGGCTATCTGCAGGCGGGGAAACCCTATTTTTACCGTATGCCGGTCCGCCGCCACACCAGTAACAGCATCTTCTCCGTTGACAATCGTGAGAGCCTCCCCGCTGTTGAGATACTGCTCGGTTATGGCGGCAGCGGACGGGAGCAGATTGACCGGGCCGTGGCAGCCGGTGTCAAGGGGATTGTTTTTGCCGGCACCGGCAACGGCAGCCTTTCCGTGGGAGCACTGGCGGGACTGAGTGCCGCTGCCGCCAAAGGGGTTGCCGTTGTCAGAGCAAGCCGTGTCGGCAGTGGTATCGTCACGCACAATGCGGATATTGCCGACGACACTCTTGGTTTTTGCACCTCGGACAACCTGCTGCCGCAGAAGGCCCGCATCCTCCTGATGCTTGGCTTAACCGTAACCGGAGCCCCTGACAGACTCCAGAATTTATTTGATAGCTACTGATCAAAAACGGAACGGTATCCGCGCCAACAGAGAAATGCCCTGAATAAAAGAGGCTCCTGGTGGAATTCAGGAGCCTCACATATGAAGTAGTAAATCGTTGTCTTACTAGCGCCAATCTTTGATCTTTTGTCTGGCATCTTCCACAGCGAAAGTACTTTTTATTCCAGTATCTTGGCTTCAACAACAAAATATTCCGATTCGCCGAAGCAGGTTGTGGGGATCCCTTTGTGCTGTTCGTAGGAGATGGCAACTTTCTTGCCCATGGACGAGTTAATCTTGGCAATCAGCGCCTTGTCACGTACTGAAAAAAGGAATTTTTCCGGCAGGGCACCCGGTATGGGCAGCATCTGCAGTTCGCCCTCCCAGGTTTTGCAGAGCCACCCTTTTTCAGAAAATTTCTGCATGTATCCGACTCTTTCCCCTTTGGAATAGCTCCATTTCAGCGCTGCCGTGGTATACCCGGCGGCCAGAATGATGACGATAACAACAAACAGCACGGCGATCTTGACCGTTTTTTTCTTTATTTCCTCAAACGTCATGCGTCCTCCCGTATGGCGGCCTGAAACCGGCCGCACCCTGAATTGTGTATCGCTACCCTATCACAAGATGAACGGTGCAGTTCCATTTTTTTCATCTGTTTTCTCCGTTCGCATGGGGCAAGTGCGATGCTACCTCGTCCTGGTCAGATGCCTATGACTCTGCGGTGCTGATTTCAATGGCAGCACGCTTGCAGAAGCCTCATGTTCCGGCATACCTACAAAACAGACGGCAATGGGTCTTTTGAGACTGCTCCAGAAAGCCGGTATTCTGAAGGTGCTTTTTGAAGGCAGTGGCTCCCGTCCGGCAACCCTGGCATTCCCCGAACTCATCAATATCGCTGAAGGTAGACAGGTACTGACATTAAACCGGCGGTCGGTTCACCGCCACAGTAACCAGAGGGTGATTGACGATTCCGTCCGCTTCTGCTAGATTCCCTCACCCGTTCCGGTTACATTCGGGGCGAAACCACCGTTGTCCATCGAGCCCTTCAGCCGCATGCCCAAAGCACAGATAATCCAGAATATTATGGCCGCACTTTCCGCCGACCTTGCGCTGTTTTCCGCCGCAGCACTGGCGGCCCACGGGGCAGCTACCCATGCGGAGTGCCGTCCCGACAACAAGTACGATACCACCGCACTGGAGGCGTCCTACATCGCCCAGGGGCAGGCTAACCGCGCTCAGGAGATCCGGGCCGCGCTGGAACGCTACCGGACACTGACCCTGCAAAGCTTTACCGATGATACGCCGATACGACTGACCGCCCTGATTACCCTTGAAGGGGAGGAGGGGGGAGTGCGCCGCCTTTTTCTTGGCCCCATGGCGGGCGGTCTCAAGGTTGACACTGATGACGGCGAGGTGGTCGTCATTACCCCCGGTTCACCCCTGGGGCGCAGGCTGCTTGGTTTGCGGAGCGGCGATGAGGTGCGGGGCGGGGATGAGGCGGCGGTGCTGCTGACGATTGTTGCGGTTCGCTGATCTCATCCTGGAAAAAGCAGCTAGCCACAAAAAAGCACAAAAAAACTCATAAATACCTACGGTTGTACAATACAAATCATTAACCAAACGGGCTAACTATTCACCCGTAATACCATCCTGCTTTTGTGCCTTTTGTGCCTTTTTGTGGCTATGAACTGCCGAATTTAGGTTCACATGGATCAATGTATGAAAATTACGCTGTTAACCCATTTCAAAGAGTTTGAAAAACGCTCCAATACCGGTCGTCTGGTGGTCGATGTGCTGGGCGACGCTGCCGAACAGGTCCGCTGGGACCGGCAGAATCCGCCCCCCGGGCTGATTCGGGAGATCGAGGCGGGGGGCGTGGCCCTGATTTATCCCGGTTCCCATGACGATGCGGATACTGATTTTACCGGAATCCGCCAAGTCGTCCTGATCGATGGCACCTGGCACGAAGCACGCAAAATCCACCAGCGGAGCCCCTATCTGCAGAAGATCCGCCGCATCAGCCTCGATACGGGTGAGAAATCGGTGTACAACCTCAGGAAAAACCAGAAGGAATTCGGGCTGTGTACGGCGGAGTGCGTTATTGAAGTCCTGCGCCGTTCGGGAAATACCGCCGGGGCGGAGCAGCTGCTGGAGCGGTTTCTGGAGTTTATACGGCCATCAGGCGTGATGCGGGGCGCGGTGCAGGGGCATTAAGCGGCGAGTCAAACGGTCGAAATGAAACTCAGGCTTTGAACTTGTTTTCGGTCCCGCCCATCAGCCGGGAAATATTTTCATGGTGACGGAGTATGACAATAGCTGCAATCAGGAGCGTCACGATGGTCACCGTTTTGCCCCCCCCCAGCAGATACACCGCCAGAGGCATGGCGGCCGCCGCAGAGATCGACCCGAGTGACACATAGCGCCAGAGAGCCATGAGGCAGGCGAACAGTGCTATGGCGATGGCAACGGCCAGCGGTGCAAGTGCGAGAAAGACTCCCAGCGCCGTTGCGACACCTTTCCCCCCCTTAAATTTGAGAAAAACGGAAAATACGTGACCACAGAAGGCGGCCAGACCGACCCAGGCTGCAAATTCGGCCGGGAGCGCGCTTGATTTGACGAGGAGTACGGGAAGAAGCCCCTTCAGGCAGTCGCCGATCAGCGTTATGACGCCGACCTTGCGCCCGACAGTCCGGTACAGGTTCGTCGCACCGATATTTCCGCTCCCCTCCTTACGCACATCAATACCGTACGCTTTGCCAAGGAGCAGCCCGGTCGGTATTGACCCGATCAGGTAGGCTGCGCCGACAAGCAGCGCCAGAATAATAGGTTCGTTTCCTGTCATGGTTTAAATTCCTGCACGTGTACGTTGTCTCCTTCGTTCAGGCCCCTCGAAGCCGTAGGGGGGCGGGTCCGCTACAAGTAGGAACCCCTGGCTTTGTTGGCGTCGGCAATGAACGGACTCCCCGGATATTCGCGGGCAAGCCGGTCGAGTGCTTCGCGCCCCTTCTCTTTCTGACCGTCCTGCAGATATGACAGGCCCAGATAATACAAGGATTCGTCGCGGAGCGCCGAGTCGGTAAACTCTTTGAGGACATATTCAAAGCGGGCGATAGCAGCCTTGTAGGCATCGGTCCTCAAGTAGAAACGCCCGACGTAGATTTCATACTGGAGCTGCTTGTCACGGCATTCACGATGTTTCCCCTGCACCTCCGCCAGCTGGGGGCCGGTCGGGTAGAGTTTCAGATACAAATCGAAGGTCGCCTGAGCATTTTTTACCGGCGCCTGGTCGGTGTCAATGCTGTGGATCTGTTTGAAATAGCTCAGCCCCTGACGATACAGGGCAAAGTCGACCTGTGGGTGCTTGGGATGCAGCTTCCGAAAATCCTCATATCCGACGGCCGCCTCGATGAACTCATTGTTCAGAAAGTAGGCGTCGGCAATATTCAACTCTGCCTTGGTACTCAGTTCAGGGGACTGAAACGTTTCCTTTACCTTTTTCCATTTGGCGATGGCATCTTCATATTTTCCATTGTTGTATGACGCTTCCCCCTCTGCGTAGAGCAGTTCCGCCGATTTGCTCACCTGCGGGGTCGAGCATCCCGGTAACAGAGCCAAAGCGAGAATGAAGGTGGTAAGCAGTTTTGCAGCAGTTTTCATACGGAGTCCTTTATATGCGGCAGTGTTAAACGATTCCCGCGCCGCGCGGGTCTGCCAGCAGTCGGCCAATGATGTCATGGTTGAGCCAGATGGTTGATGCAGCCGGGTTCCAGGAGCTGTGCAGCATGAGTCTGCCGGTGGCAAGGAACACTATTCTGGATAGTTCGGCGCAGACCAGCTGTTTCTGATCGGCATGCATTTCCAGCAGTGCCGCAGAGCTGGCCAGCATGAGTTCTGCCTGCTCACGGGTGTTGTGCTGGGGCCAGGTTGAAAAATCGACTATCTGTTCCAGAAGCGGGGAGGATAAATACTGATTGGCCCGGTCAAGAAGCCCGGCCACACTCTCACCATCCTTCAGCATTGTCTGGCAGCGGGCCTCAAGGGGAGCTGCCGCCGGCTCGCCAGCTTCACGGCGAACGGCACTGAGAAGCGGGTAGAGTGATATCTCAACGCCGAGGAAGAGCGCGCTGGAGTTGGTCTGGATTTCCGGACAGTTGTAGACCGTTGCCGGAATGCCGTGGGCGGAGGCTTCGGCAGCGATCTCTTCGAGACGCATCTTGGCGAACCCCTGTACGTAGGGGGTGTAAGACTGCCAGCGATATTCGCCGTTTACCAGAATGCCGGTGCCGTGATAGCCGTACGCCGAGTAGCAGATCCGGGCACCGGCTCCGGAGCCTCTGCTGCGGAGTGTGGCGGTACCTTCGATCAGGTAGCGGAAGGTGTCTGCTGTTACTTCGTTGAAGCTGGCGTTGCACAGCTGCCCGAGCGGGCTGTCCCAGAAGAGTTCCGATGACAGGTATTTATCCCCGGTTCCTTTAAAGATCCGGTTCAGAAGCGGCATGAACACACGGGCCCGGGGGATGCCGCCCGCCATAGAGTGGGCGATGAGGATGTTGGCACTTGCCGGTATGCGTCCCAGCAGCTCCGTTTCAAGGTGGGCCAGATGCGAACGGAATCTGGCACTCCCGGCGGCGCAGGCTTTTTCGACACTCCCTTCGATAAAGCTGATGGTGGCGAAATCGTCGGGGCGGGCTTTTTTCAGCTGTTCAGCCACCGAGGGGACCCCGTCGACGCTCTCCATGTCAAAGCCGGCCTCCAGCGGAATATTGATGATCGTTCCACCCAGGAGCGCTTCTGCTTCAGTCAGCTCTTCAGCCGTCAGCGGCCGCAGCGTTCCGTCACTGTCTCTCCGGCCGACCGTGGTGCCGATAACGGTCATGCCGACCCGGCGTGCCTCGTCAACCAGGCCGTTGGCATAGCCCCGGCCAAATAATTCTCCTACCAGCACCAACACATCGCCGGCTCCGTATCCGGCCTGCTCAGGCAGCTGCTGCAGCGGTCTGTAATCCGTCATGTACTCTCCCAAATTCAATAAAATGAGCCGTATTTCTAGCATAAATCGCCCGGTCATGGAACATAAAAAGCTGCCGTGACATAAGGGTAAATTCATGCTAATGTAAAAAAAAATTACGGGGGATATGCTGCGTGAACAATGACCTGATTCTGCTCGGCCACGGTAGTGGGGGCCGGCTGTCACACCAACTGCTTGATGAACTGATTATACCGATTGTCAGCGGAGTGCCGTCTTCGGGGCAAAATGACGCCGCCCTGCTGGAAAGCGTCCCCGGACGGCTTGCCTATACGACCGATTCGTTTGTCGTCGATCCGATATTTTTCCCCGGCGGAACTATCGGCAGCCTTGCGGTGCACGGCACGGTCAACGATCTGGCGATGATGGGTGCCCGGCCGCTCTGGCTGAGTGTCGGGCTGATCATCGAAGAGGGGTTCAGCAAGGCGGACCTGAGAACCATACTGGAGGACATGCGCGCGGCGGCCGATGCGGCCGGAGTTGCCATCGTTACCGGAGATACCAAGGTTGTGCCGCGCGGCAAGGCGGACAAAATATTTATCACGACTTCAGGCGTCGGTTCGGTGGAGCATGGCCTTCCGATTCATGGCGCCAACGCGCAGCCGGGGGATGTTATCATTATCAACGGCACGGTCGGTGACCATGGTATCGCCGTCATGGCGGGGCGTGAGGGGCTTGAGGTCGGAACCGAAATAAAGAGCGACTCGGCAGCCCTGAATTCTCTGACCGCTGCGTTACTCGCGGAGGTCGGCGGTGCACTCCATGTGCTGCGCGACCCAACCCGGGGCGGGGTGGCGACGACCATCAAGGAGATCGCCCAGCAGTCCGGTGTTGCCATCACCCTGCGTGAGGAGGCTCTCCCGGTAACGGCTGCTGTGCGGGGGGTCTGTGCGATTCTGGGGCTTGATCCGCTCTTTGTGGCGAACGAGGGCAAACTGTTGGCGTTCGTGACCGCCGAGGCGGCCGAAGCGGCTCTGGCAGTCATGAAAAAGCATCCGCTGGGTGCCGCTGCTGCGGTCATCGGTACGGTTGCAGCCGGCCCGGCCGGCCGGGTGCAGATGGAAACAACTATTGGCGGCCTGCGCTCGGTGGAGATGCTCTCCGGGGAGCAGTTGCCGAGGATCTGCTGACATGGCTAAGGAAAAAACACCGGTAACCGCTGCAGTTCGCATGCTCCGTGCCGAGAAGGTTCTCTTTGACGATCATCTGTACCCGTACGAGGAAAAAGGGGGCACCGCAGCCTCCTCCCGTGAGCTTGGCATTGACGAACATGCGGTCATAAAAACGCTGGTGATGGAGGATGATCGCCGCAGGGCACTGATTGTTCTGATGCACGGTGATCTGCAGGTCTCGACCAAAGAGCTGGCGCGCCTGATGGGGGTAAAGCAGGTTTCACCCTGTACGGCGGAAGCGGCACAGAAACAGAGCGGCTATCTGGTGGGAGGGACCTCCCCCTTCGGGACCCGTCTGCCGATGCCGGTCTATATGGAAGAAAGCATCGCCAGTCTGCCGCGGATTTACATCAACGGCGGCAAGCGGGGCTATCTGGTGGAAATGGCGCCGGCTGAACTCATCAGGGTGCTGAAGCCGCACCTGGTAACGGTAGGAATACGCTAGAAAAAGGGGAGTTGCATGATCAGAAAAGCGCAGATAGCGGATGTAAAGGATATCCAGAAAATACTCATGACCTTTGCCAACCGGGGGGACATGCTGTCCCGCTCCCTTTCGGAGCTGTACGAGTCATTGCGGGATTTTTACGTGGTTGAAGAGGATGGGGTACTTCAGGGTGCTGCGGCTCTGCATATTGTGTGGGAGGAGCTGGCCGAGGTGCGTTCCGTTGCGGTGGCGGAAGATGCCGGCCGGAAGGGGATCGGCAGCCGGCTGGTGCAGGCGTGCATAGCAGAAGCCCGGGAGATAGGGCTGAAGCGCCTGTTCTGTCTGACCTATAAACCGGATTTCTTCGCCAAGCATGGGTTCCGTCTGGTGGATAAGGCGGAGCTGCCGCATAAGGTCTGGGGTGACTGCATCAAATGCCCGAAGTTTCCGGACTGTGATGAAAATGCTATGATTCTTGACCTTTGAATAGCAAAAGGGCGGCTGTGAGGCCGCCCTTTTCGATTCAAATATTGCCTCTCCGTGTAAATCCTGCGAACTCCCTGGCGAAAAAATCAAATGTGATACATGACCCGGTTATTGGCCTCGTTTTCCATGCCCATGTCGTAGGCACGCAGGCAGAGAGTTTGCAACGTCATGCCGCCGAACAGGGTATCAAGCAGCGAATTCGCTTCGGCCCACACCGTCTGGGTGACGCACTTTCCTTCAAAGGGACATTCCGTTTTGCGGCGGCGTTTTTTCGGCGTGACGCCGGCGCAGTCAACCAGCAGCACATCCTGTTCAGTGGCGTTCAGGATTTCAAGAACCGTGATTTCGTCCGGTTTACGGGAAAGAGCATAGCCGCCCTGCGGACCGCGCTTGCTTTTCAGGAGGCCGGCGCGTTTAAGACTCTGAAAAATCTGCTCAAGATAGCGGGGTGAAATCTGCTGGCGCCGGGAGATATCCTGGATTTGGACCGGCTCGGAACCGCTGTTGTAAGCGATATCGAACATGGCCCGTAGCCCGTATCTGCTTTTTGTAGAGAGGCGCATACTTTTCCTCCGGAAAGAATGAAATGCAGGAAATCATTACGGAAGCTGAGTATGGTTGTCAAGGAAATAAACTTCTGCTCCGGACCATTCCTCCGGTTGAATCGGGGGTTTCCGTTAGCGGGCCGTGCGGGCAATTGTTGCTGCGATGACAAACTCTGCCCCGGCTTTTTTCAACTCTCTGGCGCATTCGTCCATCGTACTTCCGGTTGTCATGACGTCATCCAGCAGCAGGACCCTTTTCCCCGCTACAGAGTTTGCTCTGTTGACCGAAAATGCTCCCTTGACATTCAGGCGACGCTCTGCCGAGGAGAGCTCAATCTGCGGCTCCGTCCGCCGGTTCCGGGTAAGAACATCAGGATACATCGGGAGGGACAGCCGGCGTGCCAGCACCCGGCCGAGGAGTACCGCCTGGTTAAAGCCGCGCTGGCGAAGGCGGGAGCGGTGTAGTGGTACCGGGACGATCAGCTGCGGCCGCTGTTCTGCCAGAAAACCGCCGAGTCCGTCCAGGGTCAGCTGGCCCAGAGGGGAACGCAGATGTGTCAGCCGGTTGTACTTGAATGAGTGGATCAGCTCGCGGATGGCCCCTTCATACAGGAAGGGTGCCCGGGCCAGATCAAACTGAGGCGGATGGGTCAGACACACCCCGCAGCGATGATTATCACCGGTCCCGGCAAATGGAATCCCGCAGGTCGGGCAGAGCGGTGCTGAAACCAGCGGCAGGCGGTCCCGGCAGGCGGGACAGATATGGAGGGTTCCGGCGTTCGGAATAAACGTGCGGCAGATATGGCAGAGCGGGGGGAGGAGAACGTCAAGCACCTCCTGGAGGAACAGCTTGAGCGAGATCCCCCCCACAGCACCTAAAACCCGAGTTCGGCGTTGACCACCAGCACGTGGAAGTCAGTCAGGCGGGGTCTGCGATTAATGATGGTGGTAACCCTGCAGAGGCGGTCCGGGGAAGCGCAGTCACAGCAGAAACCGGAAGCGGCACAGGGGGTCTTGTAGCTGAGACGCTTCGCGTTGGGGGGAGTCGCCCAGGTCTTGACCCGCTGGATGGCATCCTCCGGTGTGCCGTCTACCAGTTTGTTGCGACCGGCGACAACGAACACTTTGCGCGGTCCGAAGAGCATCGCTCCGACCCGGTTACCGGTGGCATCGATATTGACAAGTTCACCGCTCAGGGTCAGGGCGTTGCAGCCGGAGAGGAACAGGTCGCAGGTCAGCTGGCGGCGCATGATCTCCAGCTTTTCATCGAGTGTGAAGCCGGGAGTGCCGTGATTGAGGATCTCTTTCCCCTGTTCCCGCAGCGTCTGCTCCACACCGAGGGCTACGATCGACATGGAACCGCCGAAGCCGACTGTTCCGGCATCGGCGGCACCGGCTATGATGTACTCAGCTGCATCCTGCGGGGTGGCACAGTAGACGGCGGTGAAACCGTTTTTCTCCAGAGAAACAACGGCTTTTCGGCATTTCTGCTCATAAGACCACTGTATCAGCTCTTCTGTCATCCCCATATAGTCCCCTTATTTAGAAACCAACAGTTGCTCATCCGGAATTTCCGGATGGCACCTATTTAGCGATTTTGACAGATTTGATGACCACGGTTGTTTCCGGTACATCGGGGAATCCCCGCCGAACTGTTTTTACCGCAGCAATCTTGTCAACCACGTCCATCCCTGAAACAACCTTGCCGAACACTGCGTAGCCGGCCCCGTCAGGGTTTGGACGGTTGAGCATATTGTTGTTCACGACATTGATGAAAAATTGTGCGGTAGCGCTGTCCGGTGCTGATGTCCGGGCCATGGCAATCGTTCCGCGATCATTTTTCAGGCCGTTTGCCGCTTCATTTTTGATGGGAGCTTTGGTCGTTTTTTGTTTCATCTCGGTTGTAAAACCGCCCCCCTGAATCATGAACCCGGCGATGACGCGGTGGAAAATGGTGTCGTTGTAGAATCCGCTTTTTGCGTAGTCAAGGAAGTTCCCGGTACTGGCGGGCGCTTCTTTCTCAAAAAGTTCGATCTGTATTGTTCCCAGGCTGGTCTCCATGGTGACGACCGGATTTTTCTTTCCTTCAGCGGCTGCGATTCCCGCAAAGAGGCAGACCGCCGCAACGGCGCACAACAGTTTTTTAAACATGACATCCTCCGAAATTGGGTGTGTGGAACAGGGGTCGCACTATACGTCAGGCCGGTCCTGAAATCAAGGTTAGTGGCCAGCTTTACGCACCAGTTCCGCCAGGCAGGCAATGAATGCCGTGGAGCTGTTAAGCGCCTCGGTACGCCGGAAATCGCTGATACCGAGAGCATTCGCCTCTTCCTTGTACTGGATGTCGATTTCGTACAGAGTTTCAATATGATCGGATACGAATGAAAGCGGCACCATCAGCAGCTGGGTACAACCGGCGGCGGCCAGCTCGGCAATTGTCGCCTCGGTGGAGGGTTCAAGCCATTTAACCGGTCCGGCGCGGGACTGAAACGCCAGATGGTGGGTGACACCCTCGAAATGCTCCATGGTCAGGCGGACGGTCTCCTGAATATGCTCAAGATACGGGTCGCCGGAATCAATAAACGATTGGGGCAGGCCGTGGGCCGAGAACACTAGCTGAACGGAGCTGCGCTCAGGAAATCCGGCCAATCCCCGCTCAACCTTTTCGGTCAGAGCGGCAATATAGAGCGGGTTATTGTAGAAGTGTCGGATGTAGGCCGTCTTGAATGGTGTTCGGCTTTTTTTCAGCTCACGCTCCAGCTCATTGATGCTTGAGCCGACCGTGGCGCGGGAGTAATGGGGGTAGAGGGAGAGGACAATAATTTTGCTGATGCCTTCCCGTGAAATGGCAGCCAGTGCTTCGGCGGTATCCGGCTTTGAATAACGCATGGCCACGAAGCAGCGGTAGTCCGGTCCGAGTACCGCCGCCAGTTCTGCTGCCTGCTGTTCGGTCAGTTCGCGGATCGGTGATTTCCCGCCGATTCTCTGGTAGTACGCCAGGACTTTTTTCGACCGGCGGCGCGCGATAAAGCGGGCGATGAGCGGCTGGATGAACGCAGGGCCGATACGGATGATATCCCGGTCGGAAAAGAGATTGTACAGAAACGGTTCAATGGCAGGAAGCGAGTCCGGCCCCCCCATCTGGAGCAGCAGTACTGCGGTTTTACTCATGTAACCTCCACCCCCGGTCTATGGGGGAATTGATACTATTCTATTGACGCCGCCGGACTTTTCAGTACTATCTGCTCCGGTGGTGAGGGGGCAAATGCCCCGGTGCCATGGGCGAAGAAACTTATACAGGAGCAACTTCATGACGTCAATTTTAAGTGACAGCGCACAACGGGTACAGGATTTTTTGGCGGCCAGAGGGTTCTCCTTTGAGGTGAAGGAATTGTCCAGTTCCGCCCGGACCGCACAGGAAGCGGCCGACAGCATCGGCTGTACCGTAGGACAGATTGCAAAATCTCTCGTATTCAGGGAGAAGGGGACAGACCTTCCGGTTCTTGTGGTCGCTTCCGGTTCAAACCGGGTGGATGTGGCGAAAATCGAGAAAGCGACCGGCATGAAACTGGGGAAAGCTGATGGAAGCTTTGTGAAGGAAAAAGTCGGCTATGCAATAGGGGGTATTCCGCCGGCCGGCCACAGGATGCCGCTGAAAACCATACTGGATATCGATCTGAAAAAATACGATGTCATCTGGGCTGCAGCCGGAACGCCTCATGCGGTTTTCCGGCTGCAGCCGGCGGATCTGGACTCTCTGACAGCGGGGGTGTGGCTTGAACTGTCAGAATAGGTGCTGAACTTTATGCGCGTATCATGACCAGCAGCATCTTGAATGGTGTAACCGCTTTCAGTTCATGGGGGATATTGGCCGGCATGATAATAATCTGCCCGGCGGATACCGTTTGACTTTCCCCATTGATAACCACCTCCGCTTCACCATCAACGATCTGCACGAACGCATCATATGGTGCGGTGTGTTCGCTCAACCCCTGTCCTGCGCCGAACGAGAACATGGTCACAGTCCCGATTTTCTTGTCGATCAGTGTCTTGCTGACAACCGAGCCGTCCTGATAGGAAACGAGCTCACTCAACGTTAATGCCGTGCCGATTAATTCCATAAAAACTCCGATCAGTTATGTATTCTGTGTAGCTTTATTCTAGCCCCTTGGCGGGAAAAAACAAGGGTGGAAAGCTAGCATATTTTTGTATCAAAAGCGGGGTAAGGTCAGTTCCGCCCACATAAAACGGCAAGTCTTTACTTTCAAGCAACTTTTCATAGCGTTTAGCATCCATTGGTGCCGCACTACCTGGATTTAGTAGCACAATACTAGCCAACAACTCCCAGCGCTCACCGAACTGGAGAATAGTCTGGTCGCGGAAGTAAATCTTATCGGAACTTTCACCATGAACGATTTCTTTCCATCGTGCAAAACATCGCATAATGTTCCCCCCGCGTATCTTGCTGTTTTTTTGAATGTATGGGCCTATTTGATTTTAAATACATCTTTTTCCAGTACTTCCAACGCCTTCTTTAGCATCGCTTCCTGCGGATCACCAAGTTGATGGGTCAGATCATCCTTAACTTTGAAGTCCGCACGGATACCGCTTGAATAGTGTCCCTCTCCACGGCTGTTCAGTAGCCTGGCCGTGACCGGTGCAAGTGTTTTGTCACCAAACTCGATAAGTTCCACTCCGTAGGGTTTGCCACATGTTGCTGATCCTACCGTATAAACCGGCATATAAGGGCGCAGACCATTGATAACCGTTTCGCTTGCTGAGCAAGTATCATCAGTCGTCAAAACAACTAGTCGGCGTGCCCCCATAGATTCAGGACTGCTTTCAAATACGTATTCCTTTTTATTATCTTCATACCGCTGGGAACGCTCCCACCTGATAAACAATTTACCGTTTACTGATTCACCTCCAATAAGACTCGCGAGAATTTCAGCTTTTTGCATCGTTCCGCCAGAGTTATAGCGAAGATCAAGCACCAGGTCTCGGACGCCTGCATTTTTGAATATCTTAAAATGGTCTGTTATATTTTTGAATTGGGAAGTGCTGAAGTGCTCCAGATAAAGGTAGCCAACTTTATTTCCATTTCTCGTAGTTAAGATGATGTTTTCTGGCGGGTTTTGTGGGTTGATTGTTACCTGTATTGAAACATTTCTGCTTTTCCCACTGCGGGTCAATAAACTTAATGAGACCTTTGACCCCATTTTCCCATTGCCAAACAAACTACGCCAATTCGTATCAGCCTTGAGATCTCTTATCTGAACACCATTAACAGCCATAATCCTGTCTCCTCTGGCCAGCCCAATTTTCCCAGCAGAAGATTCGCTATTAACCCTTTTAAGAGTTAAGCTGTCTTTTGCAGAACTCCAGCTGATGCCTATGCCATCAGCGTCAAACCCCATTGCTCCGTTCCAATCGTCCTTGTTGTCAAATACGCTACTGAATTTATCTCCACTTGGACGAATAGCTTTCAAATATTCATTGATGTTCAGGTGTTTAAGTGGATCGCTACCTATTTCACCCGGCCAAAGGCTGCAATCCAGCATAGCCAATCGCACAAAAGTTACATCCCCCGGCCAAAATGGCGTGTTCTTCAGCATTACAATAAAGCGAATAGGGCTGTAATTGCGGATCAGCATATCAAGCGATGCGGAAAACCAGAAAGCGGTGACTGACAGAGCGACAACAAAGGAACCGGCGGCGAAGGCATGTCGTAGCGGCACTGCCCATTTCTGCTTTAGAGGGGCTGTCGATCTTGAAATGTACCAGATACATGCCGCAATTAAGGTGGCAATGATGAATGCCACCATGCCGATGCGTAGAAAGATCACCGGAATCTTGGCTGCATATTTCAGTTTAATTGCGTTGATATAAAAGGAGCCATAGCCCACGGCCAGACAGAATGTCAGCAAACAACCCCACGCCAACGAAGCCGGGTATTGCTTTCTATTTCGGACGGCGATGTAGGCAACTGTGCTTAAGGCGATCAACCCACCAAGCAAAATCCCTGTCTGAGCGTTATGCTGTCCGCCCAGCAGGGAAAAGTTGGCTACATACACAACCGAGGCTACAGCTAGTGTGATGGCACACGCTATCATGCAATATATCAACAGCATGCCGCTCTGTCCCATCCGATTGCTGTTGTACCAGGCGTAAACTGATGCAGACAGAGCAGTCACCACAGATCCCAAGAAGAATCCAATCTCAATGCAGGGCGCTGTGAAGGATGCCCATGCAAGTGTGACGAGCTGTATCAGTGCCAAAATAACGATGTAGACATGTGGTTGTTTCGGTGCGGTCATTTTATTTCTTGCGGAAGATTTTGGTAGGGATAGTCCTGCATCATTCTATTAGTATTAAAGCTAAGGCGTGTTATGGGGTTTGCTTCCATCTTGCTCTCCAGTGCTTATTTACAGATGTTTCCCCGCTTCAACAGGTTTATCATCAGCCCTACAACTGCAAGAAGGGCTGTAATTCCCATCACAGCAGACAACCCTGCCGTACTGACAGCCACAAACGCCACCATGCCACGAACAGCAACCGCTTTGCCCAAGTTCATCTCTTTGTAGAAGTGTCAATCCGGTTTCATTACAGGCAGTTTGAATGACTTCAAAAGGTTTGATCGGTTGAGAACCATCCACTTTATTTTCTTCAGCAAAACTGACAGTTGCGATCAGAAGGGCGAACATTACTAGGGTTGTTTTCATGGATAGCCTCCGGTAAGTTGAAATGCATCTAACCTTAAAGACGTTGCCACCTTGATTTTTCTTTCAAGGAGCGAATAATTATTTTGGCACCCATATCCATCCTTCTTTTTTCGGTACATCTTTAGGCGGTTGTACCAGGGAGTTCCTGTTTGTCGCGAATAAATAAGCAACCAAAGCACATATCCGAGCATCATCCAAGTCATCATTTCCCAACGAGATAAAGCCATTCTGCATATTTCTGATCTGAACAGAATTTCTGCATGCTGATGGATAAGCTTCTATAGCATGGAAACCAGTTCCGTTACTCCATACTCCGCATGATTCAATCGTTGGAGCAAATTTGGCTAAAACGTGCATCCCCTTGGTTGCCTGACTGCCTATCATATGTGTAACTGCAGATAACGGTGTTGACCCATTTTGAAACAGATAACGTTCCGTGTATCGGAACAAGTATGGATTGGTTTTGTGGTTTTCCAACTTGGCAGCGTATTTGCCACTGGTTATCAAATCTACAAACTCCGTTGAAAAGCCAAGGGGAGTATCTATTGCCATTGTAATTTCAGCAGTGGCATCCGGCATTGGTGTCCCGCACCGCTGAAACAAAGTTTTTACCCAATCATCAGTTGACGTTGCAGAGTTTATGTCTACCCGCAAATTGCCACGCCACGCTTTTCCTGCGACATTCAGCTTAGAATCAAGTATTACGATGGCGTCCTGGCTCCTGCCTCTGTCACAATTCCAAGCTCCGACATCCCAACCGACATAGTACTCGCTAGTCATATGCCTCCCCATCACACCATGGCTGAACAATCAGTTCCTTTGTGTCGAGGTTTAGGGCAACAAGGTTGCCCATTTCAGGTAGCTGCCGGGTAAAAGCACCATTGTCTAAGCGAATGTGAGTAGAATCAAGTGATTGCCGTATGTCATCTATCATGCGGACCATATGGCCGGTGACGAGTTGTCTCCCACCCATTTTTTCGGGAACAACTGTAATGCTTCGACTCCAGAGCATATGATAGCTATCCGATTCACTAAAAGGATCATTCCTACTCATATCCAAACCAGCGTGGACAAAAATGTAATCAGGTTCAACCTGAATATAAGGTAGAGATTCAAGCAGGTTTAAATATTTGGAAGGAAAGAAATCAGGTACTATCAGTTCCGGAAAATGCAGCAGTTCATATTTTGAAATTGAGTGCCCCGAAGCTTTGATCTCAAAGCTTTCCAAAGTATACCGACCCCATGTGTCAAAATACATTTCGGAATAATCGTCGTGGTCGTTTATTATTGTCCTCAGGAGCATTTCGTCGTGGTTGCCCCGTATAGGCCGGACATCATAGCCCGCTTCTATTAGACAGCACATGGTTTCCAGCACTCCCATGCTGTCAGGGCCACGATCGACATAATCACCCAGAAGGAACAATTGATCGGTGCGCCGGAAGTCAATTTTCCGCAGTAGAGCCTGAAAGGTGAGGTTGCCACCGTGTATGTCAGCAATTGCGTATCTCATCTGATATTCATCAGTGTAATTTTGGTGGAATACATGGGCTAATCTAAGCTCCCACCTTGAAAAGAGTTCTCCCAACGGCGTAATACCAACTCCCACCCAGGTAAACATTTGAGATGATATTTTCAGTGTCTTCGGGGGAAAGCGATGTGTAGCGGTGGCGGTGAAGGCTTGAGGTAATAGAAGTGCATGACGATAGAAGGAGATTCCAACTATTGTTGTCGTCGCACAAGCAGCCTTTTATAAGTTGGGCGATATCGTCCATTTTCACGCTCGGGGGAACTATTACCGTCACGATGGTTATAGCACTCCTGCAATACTGGTCAATCATTCTAATGTTGGGGAAATAAATAGAAAAGGGACCGGCAAATTGACGGCCCCTCTTTTTGAAACAGTTGGAATATCTGCGGAAAATTAATCGGGGTGAAATGCTGCAATATCCCGAAGTCTTCCGCCCTTAGAACATTCCACCTGTCACTCCCGATCCGTCACAACAACCCTCTTGCACCATTCCGCCAAGATCAAGAAACGGAGACTTTACGATATTTCCTTCTTTCCCTTCCCATCGAACTTCTTGAAATTTTCACCCGTCACCACCGGCTTGCCCGACCGCTTTTCAATATCCCGACGAGTACTGCCGGCAACCGCGCCACCTTCCTGAGCATCCTTCTTCAGCGGTTCAATCCCCTGTGAGTCACGGTCCCGATGCAGTTTGGTGGTGGTTGCCTCGCCGAGCATGGTCAGAATCAGCTCAATGTCAGTCATATGGTCGCGCAGATTCTCCCGCGCCAACCCTTTAACCTGCTTGTATTCATCAACTTTCAGGCCAAACGCACCCTGCATAATCTCATTGGTCAACAGCGCATATTCCAGGCTGTTCTTGGCACCACGGTTTTTCCACTCGTCGGTCAAATCCTGCCGAACTGCAATGCCGCGCATCCGCTTGTCGATCCACTCTTTTTGATACCCTTTTTTCTCATACAGCGCCTGCATCCGCTCCATGGAAAGTTCCGGGTTTTCGATCTCTTCCAACCGTTCGTAACCTACCCGGGCCAGCCACTGTTTCAACGGTTCAACCTTTGGTGATGGAATTGACTGGATAATGCGGAACATGGTTTCTGTGTTGGCGCAGTCAGTAGAGTATTTTTTGCCATCAGCCGCAGCAAATTTCAGTTGTACGATTTTATCGTACAACTCGGAATATCCTTCTTTAGCCAGTTTACGCTTGAGGTCGCTCCAATATCGTTTAGGGATATTGCTGCCGGTAAGCACCTCCACGATATCAATTACAGAAAACCACCATTCGTCTTCATGCATGATTTTACGGATATGTTTACCTTCAAAAACAGCAACGCGTATCAAATCTGATTTTGTCATCTGATGTCCTTCCTTATCGCCTCACAAGCACTTGATTCACTAACTCAACGTTGTACGTTACCGTCACGATGGTTATATCATTCCTGCAAAACTGGTCAATCATTCTAATAATCTTGGAGAAATACGTAAAAGAGGGGCCAGCAAATTATTGGCCCCTCTTTCTGAAATAGCTGAAATAACAGTGGAAAATCAATAAAGGTGAAGTGCTGCAACAACCCGAAGCCTCGTTCATCTCCTGAGTTTGAATGTATAGGCATCGGTCAGGATCGGTTGTTTCTGGACAGTGTTATCGGCAGTGTAGAATTTTATCTTCATACTGAGATCATCAATATCCATTGCCACCGACCAGATGGTGCGTACCGGGAATGGAGCTGCAGCGCCCTCCGAGGCGTCATCAGCATAGCCGTACACCAGACTCATGGCATACAGCCCGTCATCAAGAGTATATTTAATAAAGGCAGATGCCTGCAGATACTCATACAGCCTCATGTATCGGTAAAATGTGTTGTAAGATTCTGTTTTCTTATATTTATCTTGATATTGGCTCGGATCCGGGTAAAGGCGCATGGAATGATTGGTCATAATAGCCGGAGTAGTGGACGGTTGACGGATAAGGGTGTAGGTCATCTTCGATGCAGGATTGGTAGGATCAGGAATATAGAATTCAAGAATGGCCGAATTACCGCTACGGTCGCCAATCAGGAAATGAATTCCGTCCAAGGGGAAATAGACCGTCAGATCAGTCAGAAGATCGTCCACCTCATCTATGGTTGCAGCATTCTCAAGGAGCAGGCGTACCATCTGTACATAATTCAAACCGCTCTGAACGGAGAGTTTCGTCAAGTCCAGCACTACCCCACCTTTCGTGCTAGTGAGTGACTGATCCACCAGGCCGCTGATTACCAGCCCCTGCTCGTTGAAACCGTCGTACGCTCCGTTCATCAGATCAAAGGTGCCCACCACCATAGCGGCATAACCGCCATTCTCCGGGTATGTTTCAAGGATAAAGTTGCGTGAAAAAAGCTTGTTGAGCAAAGGTGATTCTTTTCTGCCTATAAACTGATTGATGTCCACCTGTAGATAGTCGCTTTAAAGTATTTCTTCGGGATTGGAAATTATAAGATTGGATTGACAAGATAGCGGGGATTGTTGG
>CAIOXL010000101.1 GCA_903862245.1 uncultured Geobacteraceae bacterium
GAACGACTACTGGCACAGTTCCCATCACAACTGTTGGCTCAACCACTGGCACCAACACCGCCGGCACTTCTACCGGCAGCGGCGGCACTTCCACTGGTGATGCCACAACCGGTACGGCTTCAACAGGAGCAGGCAGCTCAACGGGCATACCGTCACCAGGCACTTCACCCGGTACCGGTGGTACTGCTTCCGCTGGCGCAACTACCGGTGCAGGTTCAACCGGTACAACCACCACAGCTTCAGCCGGAACAGTTTCCGGTACTGATGCCGGGGCTGCCACTGTTGCTGTTGCAGGCTCATCTTCAGGGACTACCGGCAGCACCACTTCCGGCTCAACCACTGGCACCGGCAGTGGCGGCACTTCCGCTGGTGGTGTCACAACCGGTACGGCTTCAACAGGAGCAGGCAGCTCAACGGGCACACCGTCAACAGGCACTTTACCCGGTACCGGTGGTACTGCTTCCGCTGGCGCAACTACCGGTGCAGGTTCAACCGGTACAACCACCACAGCAGGAACGACTGGTAGTATCGTTGAGGCTAATGCCAGAATAAATTCATCTACAGTTAACACCACTGGCACATCTACCGTGGCAACAGGCGGGACGGGGAGTAATACCGATCCACTTCAAGGAGCCAGCGCTGGCGGTAGCACCACGAAGAACCAAACGGTTTCATTGTCCGGTTCTTTAACCAGCATTCACACCGCTAACATCTCTGGACTAGACACACCTGTCACCTTGAAAGCTGACTCTGGCGGAGGGGTAACAGTGGGTGCCTCACGCACGGCAAAAGCACAGAACGTCACAAAAAAATCCGCATTACTCACAACTCTGACAATTGTTAACGTTGAAAAAAATGGAGCAACTTTACCTGGAGGTAATTTTGTAGTTAAGGGGAGTAACTCCGCATTATCCTTAACACCAGTTGAAACATCATCACCCTCGGTCCCGCGAGATATTACTGGTGCAGAGCACGCCATCAAAGTAAACTTCACAGTTGAAACCAATGAAGGACGGGTCGTTATTTTCAGTGCTTCATTCAGTAATGGCGCCATGAGTATTCTCCCGAATGAGGCCACAACAACAGGGGTCACAGAAAAAATGGATCGCAATCTTATCACTGCCGTTGGACTTTATTCTCTTGCTCATAAAGCCTCCGTCAGTGTCGAACAGATCAAGGTCGCCTATTTGCATTTTTAGTATGATGATGAAACCCACACCCTGTGAACGTGGTCATGATTGGTGGCCGTGCCAGAAGGAAGGGGGCCATTTTCGGTGCTACCTGATAATTGGCTCAATCCTTTTGATTCCAGCGTACTAGCAGATTCAGGTGTGAGCTGTTGGCGTTTTCTTCCGCTCTACCAAAAAGAACAAATGGCTGAGACTCTTGCAAAAGTCTTAAAAACATTCTCCCTCCCCCGCCAGGGGGGAGGGGACCTTTTTGGACTTTTGCAAGAACCTCGGCTTATAGTTAATTCTGTAGGCCATTTGTTCTTTAAAGTCTTTGCCTAAAAAACCGGTACCTCCCTCATGTGAGCTACTTCAGTGGTTCAGTCCCCTCGTTCAGAATCCCTCCAAAAGAAAAAACTTTTCGTTACTAATAACGCTAACGAAAAGATGATGTCATATATTTTTGTTAGCTGCGTGTCACTCCAACAAATAATTTGACCGCATATCCCGGTTCGGCTACTCTGCGGCCAGATGTACGCTGTCCAATCCGCCGTGAGGCCCTACTGATGAAACCGTGCCGTACCGCCCTTATATATTCCCCCCTGTTCGGTAATTTCAATTATGGGGATGACCATCCGTTCAAGCTGCAGCGCAACCGCATGGCCTACGATCTGCTCGAAGCCTACGGTCTGCTGGAATTGCCGAATATGGAGATTCGCGGCTGCCGGGCAATTGACAACGAGTTGCTGCTGACGTTCCATGACCCTGCGTACATTGCCCGTCTCAAGGAGTTCAGTGCTTCCGAGGAGCCGCGTGCTGATTTCAGGTTCGGCCTGGGGGATGCGGAGTGCCCGGTGTTCAAGGGGCTGTTCGATTGTGCAGCGCTGGGGGTGGGGGCCACGTTCGAAGCGGTGCGGCTGGTGGAGGAAGAGCATTTCGAGATCGCCTTCAATCTGACCGGCGGGTGGCACCATGCCCATCGTGCCAAAGCGTCCGGTTTTTCCTATCTGAATGATGCGGTGATCGCCATCAACTGGCTGGTCGCCCGGGGGCGGCGCGTCCTGTATCTGGATATTGACGCCCACCATGGCGATGGCGTTCAGGAAGCGTTTTACGATACCGATCAGGTAATGACAATCTCCATTCATGAAAGCGGCATCTATTTTTATCCCGGCACCGGCTTTGAAAACGAGATCGGTGAAGGGCGCGGCAAAGGCTACTCCGTCAATGTGCCGCTGCTGGCCCACACGGATGATGCCATCTACATGAAGGCGTTCGATGAAGTTGCCCTCCCGCTGATCAACGCGTTCAAGCCGGATATAATCATCTCTCAGATCGGTGCCGACACCTTCCGCACCGACCCGCTCACCAACCTGGAGATTACCACCAACGCCTACTGCGAGATGCTGTCAAAGATAAAGCTCCTCAAGATACCGTGGGTAGCACTGGGCGGCGGCGGCTACGATCTCATGAACACCGCCCGGGCATGGACACTGGCGTGGGCGATCATGAACGACGTGGAGCTGAACCCGCGGCTTCCGCCCGCGTTTATAGACAGGATTGAGGGGCAGGGGTACCGGAACCGCGCCCTGCTGGATGCACTTCACTGGGCGGATGAGGGGGAGCGGCGACTGGCGCTGACGGCGGTGGAAAAAAGCATTGTCCGCATTAAAAAAACTATTTTTCCCGGTATACTTGAAAGCCATGGCAATTCTTCCACATAACAGCCAACTGCATGATGCTTCCGGGCAGCCGCTCTCTTCCCTCCTGGGCATCAACCGGCTTGATGAGCCGGAGAAGGAACGGATCTACTCCCGGCTGCTGCCGCAGCGCCTGCGCGACGTGCTCGGCCTGACGGGCGGTTCGCTTTGTAACGCAGCCGGAGAGCAGCTTGTCAACATCATCGCCCCGAAAGGGCTGCCGCTGATGCGGATTGAAGCTTGTTCGAAGCCGGTCGATGGCGTGACCGTTTTTTTTCTGGAGCTGTCCGACACCCAGTTCCATCAGATGGAACTCAGTTTCTGCATTGTCCGGGATCCGACCGCTCCCCGATATGCGGTGGATGTGGATGAGCAGGGACGGAACAACTGGTTCGCATCCCATGGCCGTAATGTCCCGGAAGAGCTGCGTGCCATGCGGGCGGGGCTGTTCCCCAACCAGACACACCACGGGCTGCAGCTGTTTGTGACATTTTTCCCGCTGCTGGAGCGTTTTACCGATGCTCTCGGTCTCCAGATGATCGTTGCTGAACCGCTGACCTATGATAACGCCATCCGCTATGAAAAATACGGGTTTGACTATCTGCGCGGCAAACGGCTGATGCTGGAGATCGACCGGGAGTTCCAGCCCGGGGGGCGCTATTCTGCCCGGATGGACGGTTCGAACCCCTTCAGAATGCCCGGAAGGGAGCGCACCGTCAGCGGGCGGAGCTGGGCAATCCATGACGGCATTATGGATACACCGTGGGACGAGGTGCAGATTTACCGGATGATCGGCGCTCCCGCCGCCATCAACACCTTTCCCGGAAGAGAGGAAGAGAAACGATGAGTCAGATACCGATGCCGCCGACCCCATTGGCCGGCATAACCTATGTTACCCCTCCGGGCGACTACCTGCTGAGCGGCAGGGATGGCCGGGTTGCAATTTTGTGGGAGAACAATCCGCCGGTTCCGCTGCTGGACGAGGATTTTATCGTCCTGGCCGGGGCGGGTACGCCGGATTATGATATGGTCGGGCGGGGCATTTATCAGGCGCTGCGGCTCAACCCGGACTGCGCCGGTGCCTCCTGGTACGCAGCGGTGCTGAAGGATGCCTACCCCCATATCATTTCTGAGCTGGGGGGGCAGATCATCATGCTTGAAGCCCGTGAAGTCGATACCCCCTACATTGACCGCAAAATCAATTTTCTCAAGATCATGGCCCTGCTTGACCCGGAGAATGCCGGCCTGCTGCTGGAAATTGGCAGGGGATACGTTGACAAGGGCTCCCGCCTGTCCAGCCTGCAGGATGCGGTGAGCAGCTGGTACAATGCGGAAAAACATTTGAAAAAGGCGCTGGCCCTGGAGCCGGACGACCGCACCGCAGCGTATGAATACGGTGAAACCCTGTACGTACTGGGGCGCTATCAGCAGGCGGCAGAGATCTGGAGCGGGTTGATTCCCCTATTGGAACCGGCGGAGCGGGCCCGGGTTGAAGCGCGCATTGCCGGTATTCTGGCGGGCAAACTGCCGATGGTGCCACCGCTGGATTACCTCACAGCCCTCTCGGTCGCCGTGGAGCAGCATGGCAATGGCTTCAGTGACGATGCCGCCGCAATCATAACGGATGTTCTGGCTGATCCGGTATTTGCTGAGCAGTTTCCGTTGAATGAAGTATACTATCTGCTGGGAATCTGCTATCAGGAAACCGGCCTGATGGCCGAAGCAGCAGAAGCGTTCAAGAGGAGTTGACCATGTTCGGTTTCAGTACGGCAGACTGGATTTTTTGCGGCTTTATCCTGCTGGTGATCTTTGTCTGCGTTGCCATCAGTGATATGCGCAAGCCCCGCAACTCTGGGGAGTAGTCCGGGCGTTGCTACGGCAGTAAAACGTGGGACCGGTACATCCGCTCGTTGTGCGGATTAACAGCCTTAATGCGGGTGGCGTGTGGAAAACAGCGATATTGACAACGGGCAGGAGTTGCGGCGGCCACTGGGGATGACCCTGCTTGGCGGCCTGTATCTGTTCTTTCTTCTGCTGACGGTCTCCAGTTTCGGTCAGCCGATTCCCTTGCTCGGCAGCATCTATCTTGGCAGAACAGCGGGCATACTGGTATTTTTCGACAGTCTGATATGTCTCTATCTGGTTCTGGGGCTCATGAAGCGTCAACGTCTGACGTGGTATCTGCTTCTCGGTTACAACGCTTTCGAACTGGTGAATACACTGACAAACCTGCTGGTAATAACCACTAAAGAACTGGAGAATGCCGTCGGCACAACGGTCGATCAGGTCGGCCTGTTGAACAGCAACATGGCCGTAATAGTCGCTATCCTGTTGCTATCAGTATTTATTTTCCGCCACCGGGACTCCTTCAGCAACCGCTCGCCATACCTGTTCTAATTGTACGGCACGAATAGTGCAAATTTCCTCCCCCGCGTGCATAACGAACCGGATCTTCCCCCATATCACTGCATCATACTGCGGTCCAGGCATCTGCGTTACCCGGCCGTTGGTAAAGAGCGCCATGAAGCGTTGCCTATTCATATTCGGTCTGCTCATCAGCATCATCGCATCGGTGATGGTTCCCTCTCACTCGTGTGCCGCTACGATCGCCGCCATAATGAGCAGCGATCAGCCCCGTTACCGTGAGGCGCACCAGGCCTTTGTCAAGGCGATTGCCGGTCACGGCTACGCCGCCCCTTCTACGGAAATCGTCCTGCTGACCCCCAATCCCGACCCGCTTTCCTGGGTCGCCGCAATCCGCAAACTAAACAGTTCCCGTCCCGACCTGATCGTGACCTATGGTGCCCCGGCCGCGTTGACTGCGGTGCGGGAATCAGCCGGAATCCCGGTGGTCTCGGTGGATGTGTTTGTTTCGGATCAGCCGCCCAAGGGGGTCTGCGGCGTCAGCTCTCGGGTTTCAATGGCGACACTGCTCAAAACGCTGCTGGGCATACATTCCGGGCAGCAGATAGGGGTGCTCTACTCACCGCGCGAATTCGGATCGCAGCAGCAGTTGGAGGAAGTGAAAAAGTATGCCGAACGGCTCGGCATCACCCTGCTGGAGGGGTGTGTGACCTCGATGACCACCTTCGACTCGGAGTTGAACCGGCTGCTCGACAAGTGCGACGGAGTGATTGTCACGGAGGGGGGGATCCTGGGCCAGCAGTTCGAGCAGATCATTGCCCGGGCAAAAGCCCGGAAAATCCCCATTGCCTCTACCATGCCGGGTGCTGCTGAAAAGGGGGCGGTCGTGTCGCTCGAGATCAACCCGCAAGAACAGGGGCATCTGGCGGCTGAAATGGCGGCCCGGATTCTGGAGGGGGCAAAAACCGAATATCTTCCCCTGGTGCCTCCCCACCGGATCGAACTGGTCATCAACGTTCGCCGGGCCCGTGAAATCGGCATTGAAATCCCGTACCCGATCCTTCGCAGCGCTACCCGCCTTATAAAATAGCACCGCCCGCCGTTTCTCCCGTTCTTTCCGGAGTGAAGCCCTGTTTGGAGATGACTCCGCGTATCATTTTTATTTCCCCGCGCCGCCGAATCGGCTATAGTAACCACCATGGGACGAATACTCTTGATTGATGATGATCCTGCCTTTACCCGATTCCTCTCGGCGTATATCGCGGAGGGATTCCCGCTGCTGCGTGTGGAAATCTGCAACAACCCGATGTCCGCGCTTCGCTTTATCAAGGCCGGCGGGTATGACCTGATGCTGATTGACCTGGAAATGCCGGCCATGGACGGCCTCAAGCTGCTCAAGTTTGCGGTGGACGCCGGGATGGATAAAAACCGCATCGTTATTCTCTCCGGAAGGAGATCGGAAGAGCACACGTCTGA
>CAIOXL010000102.1 GCA_903862245.1 uncultured Geobacteraceae bacterium
AGACTTGCGTCAATGTCACCGTAACAACGCCAGAAAATTCAACAAATCAGAAACGAACCGAGGGCTGACACGAAAAAGACCGAATACAGCCCTTAAAAAAAGCTCGTCAAAATCAAAGTACAATCATTTTGCAAGAGGCTCGAGTATATTCTGATGGTCCTGATTGGTTGACAAACGGGGCATATCGAAATTACTATGTGGACGCAGTATCAATTTTATTCTGAAAGGTTGTTATGAAGGTCATTATTTTACTGGGCGACGGCATGTCGGACATTGTGTATAGCGAACTCGGCAATAAATCCCCCCTGCAGTATGCAGCTACTCCCAATATGGATAGTATGGCCAGACATGGTCAGGTCGGCCTGGCCCACACCGTTCCGGCTGGTCTGCCTCCCGGGAGTGATGTGGCGAATCTGTCCGTATTTGGTTATGATCCCCGCACCTGCTACACCGGGCGCTCTCCTCTTGAAGCAATCAGCATGGGGGTTGAGCTCGGCCCTGATGATGTTGCGTTCCGCATGAATCTGGTCACGCTTAAAGCGCAGGGAAGCTCTGTCTACATGCAGGACTTTTCTGCCGGGCATATCTCAACCGCTGAGGCACGTGAGCTTGTAGAGTCTCTTCAGAAGGAGATCGGCAGCAGCGAAATTGAATTCCATGCAGGGGTAGGCTACCGGCATCTTATGGTGTGGCGCGGCGGTAAGGACGGCATGCGCTCTACCCCTCCCCATGACATATCCGGAAAGGGAATACTTGATGCTCTCCCGAGCGGGGATGGTGCTGATATGCTGAATAACATCATGACCCATGCCCAGATGGTGCTTCACAGTCATCCGGTCAACAAACTGCGCAAGGAGCAGGACAAACTGCCGGCCAATTCCGTTTGGCTCTGGGGTCATGGCAAAACGCCGCGCATTGAAACCTACCGGGAAAAATTCGGTCTCTCGGGCGCGGTTATTTCGGCGGTTGATCTGATCAAAGGCATCGGTATGTGTGCCGGTCTGGATATCATTAACGTCGAAGGCGCCACCGGGTATATCGACACCAATTATCTCGGCAAGGGGCAGGCGGCTTTGGCTGCTCTGGAAACGCATGATTTTGTGTATGTGCATGTGGAAGCACCGGATGAGGCTTCGCACGCCGGCAATATGCAGCACAAACTTCAGGCTATTGAAGATTTTGATCGCCACGTGGTCGGGACAGTTCTGGAAGGAATCAAAAAGTACCGTGATTATGCCGTTCTCTGCATGCCGGACCATCCTACACCGGTAAAGCTGATGACGCATACTTCAGAACCGGTGCCGTTTGCTATTTATCGGGGCGAAGCCGGTGAAGGCAACGGAGCAGTTACGTATGACGAAGCCCGGGCCAAAAGTACCGGCTTATTAGTGGAAGGGCACACCCTGCTGCCACGACTGCTTTCCTGAGCAGATACACACTGAAAAAAAGGGGCATCCAACTTTCTGGATGCCCCTTTTTTTATCTTTTCCCCCTCTGTTCCTTTTCCCCTTTTTGCTCTGTGGTGGTTATCCGCCAGACTTTTTTCTCTTTTTGTGCTGTCGGTTTTATGCCCAGTGCTTTCGCATCTCCCGTACTACGGGAAGTGTTGGGTGATGCCGGGGAGTGTTCACTCCGCACCGGGGGATTTGCTGATTGCCGCTGCGGGGGGAGTGCCGGCGGTCTGGTTGCCGCCGGTGCTGTTCTGACGGCCGGAGCAGGTGTCTGCCGATGCTTTTCAATAGTCGGCGCTACCGGCGGGAAACGTTCCCTCAGCACTCGGTTCTCCTGATACCGGTGAGGCGGCGGAGCAATTCCGGGGGCTACTTGCCTGACAATAGGCATGCGTGTTTCCCGTAGTGGCTGTATGCGTGGACTGCCAATGGCAATGGAGATGCCACTGGTGCCGCCCTCTGAAGGTTTCTGGAACTCGACTTTACCTCTCATAAAATCATTCTGCAGAACAATGCTCAAGCCGCCGCGTGCCCCACGGTTTATATAGGTGATGTTCGGTGTGCCGGGGCGGGATGTCGCAATGTTAACACTGTGCCGGCCGTACTGGCCGTAGCCATAATACACTTCACCCGGTGCCAGCGGAGTCCACCCAATATGTGTTCCCGAGCGATACCAGCCGACAAAACCGGGCCCCCAGAAAATATCACCACGAACAGGTGGTACCCAGCACCATCCGAAACCGCTGACTACTGCCCATCTGCCGTAATGGTACGGCAGCCAACCCCAGTTTTCGTAGGATATCCAGACATAATCAGTGCCTTTCCAGATCCAGCGACCGCTCCTGTAGGGTGCCCATTCAGCCGACAGCATGACCGGCCGCCAGACCATGCCGTATTCCGGCACACTGACCCACGTTCCGTTTGCATCAAGCTCCCCGGAATACGACCGCAGCTCTTCAGGCAGATGTAAAGATGCACCAGCTGTGCGAGACTGGACCTGGTCGCGATCAATGTTCCACCTATCCCATGCGTCCGGTGCATTGAGCGGCAGCAGTTCGCTGTGCCCCTCTTCAAGGGCAATATGTTCTCCGGCTCTAATTACGGTACGGTTTCCGTTTCCCTCCACGTAGGCGGAGCCTTTGAATATGGAAACATCTTCCTGGGAGTTCGCCAGCATGTCGATACGGAGTCTGGTGCGTGCATCCGGAAGAACCGTTGTATCATCTGCATCAATCTGGAGGGCGTTTTTTCCTGTTTTTGGTGAGGTACGGAGATACAGTCTGCCACTCGCCAGATGCAGGTGAGTAAAGCCTTCTTCAACCGCAATCAGGTCGAGTTGTGAACCGCCGTTGAGCCGGACTACGGTACCGTCTGAAAGCTGGATTTCAGCTTTCCTGCCATCAGGAATCCAGACCGCATCTCCTTCGTCAAGCGGTGTATTAACTGACGCCGGCAGCCATTCTCCGGCGTCCGGAGTGCGAAACATAACGGTGTCATCAACCAGCATAACTCTGGCCGGGCTGACAACTCCCGCAAAAGCCGCCGATGGAACGGTGAGAACTGCCATGAGGAACAACAGGATGATGCGTTTCATGCAAGCCTCCCTGCCCGTTGTCGGGCGTCGCGTACTATTCGTTCTGTGATGAACACCGCAAAGAACGTGCCGATGAATTTATGCTGTAATATCAGCGGGTCAGAAATGGAGGTCAGTTCACTCGTGCCGCAAATGAGGCAGGCAGTGAGCTTTTTGGAGTAACTGCCGGTGAACGACAGGCGAATTATCGCTAGACCTTGACTCTACTCGAAAAAATTACCATAATGCAGCCATGTTTCCTGCCGCCCTATCTCCAAAAACTGTCTGCGTGAACGCAATCCGCCTGTTTCTGTCAGTATGTGTCTTCTGGTATCTTTTCTGCCTTATCTCCTCCCCAGGGAGTGGTACACGCTTCTGTGACATTTCATTTCCCCCGGGGAGCGGGATTCGTACTCTGGCGAACCAGCTCAAGTCGGGCGGAGTAGTACGCAGCTCGTGGCATTTCATCATCATGACCCGGCTGCGGGGCGAAGCTCATCACCTGAAAGCGGGTGAGTACCGTTTCAGCGATGACATGACTGCTGATGTGATTCTGAAAAAAATTGTCTCTGGGGATGTGGACTATCGCAAATTCACGCTGCCGGAGGGATATTCAATGTATCAGGCAGCTGAGTTACTTGAGCAGAAGGGCTATTTTAAAAAGGAGGCTTTTCTGGAAAAATGCCGGGACAGGAGCTTTCTCCTGCGTATCGGCATCAAGGAGGCCAGTGCGGAAGGGTATCTGTATCCCGCCACCTATAATCTGTCCCGGAGCGGACAAGAGGAACAGCTGCTGGAACAGATGGCCGCGCGGTTCAATCAGTCCTTCCCAGCCATTCCGGAAGGAAAGGGAGGGCGACGATTTTCCCGACACGAACTAGTTACTCTGGCATCAATCATTGAAAAGGAGGCTGTTTCAGCGGAAGAGAAACCGCTCATATCATCAGTCTTCCATAATCGCCTCCGTATCGGCATGCCGCTGCAGAGCGACCCTACGGCTGTCTACGGAGTCCGGGCGTTCACCGGCAAGGTGAGTAAAGTCGATATCCAGCGCTCTTCGCCCTATAACACGTATCTGCACAGAGGGCTTCCCCCCGGTCCAATCGGTAATCCGGGCAGTGATGCTGTTCTGGCCGCACTCAATCCGGCAAAAACCGATTTTCTTTATTTCGTTGCCCGTCAGGATGGAACCCACCAGTTTTCCCGAAACCTTGCCGAGCATAACCGCGCCGTATCCAGATACCTCAAACAGTGATGTAACAGCGGGCGGTTACTCGTTAGTCGCACGTTCGTCCCACCTACTCCCGCCGGTCTTTCTGACAAATTTCAGATTTCAGTTCGGCACAATATCGATGATTGTCACTTCAGGCGGGGCAAACAGGCGCATGGGAGGTCCCCAGGTTCCGGTACCTCGTGACACATGAATGCGTGATCCTTTTTGCGTGTTGCTTGTGCCGCAGGGGATCGGGTATTTGAGTCTGACAAGAACATTGAACGGAAAAATCTGACCATTATGCACATGGCCGGAAAGCTGAAGGTCAAAGCGTCCGTCACTTTCCCGTGGCACCTCGGGACGGTGTTTCAGGAGCAGATGAAACGAATCGGGAGGAACTGTCGCAAGGAGTGCGGTTTCGTTAAACGGCTCGATCCGGGCACGCTGGTTGACGGCCGGATCATCGACACCCGTTATGGATAGTCCGTTTTCCAGTGTAATGGATCGGTTTCTGAGGACTTGGAAACCGGTTGCGCTGCTGAAGGCGACTGACTGCGGAATGCCGGCATAGACCTCGTGGTTGCCGAGCACAGCAAATTTTCCGGCAGGAGCCGGGACAGATGCCAGCAGTGCAGCCATTCCCCTCTGCTCAGAAATGCTGTAGATTCGGTTCAGTTTGCCGTCGATCAGATCACCGGTTGAAACAAGAAGATCGGGCCCGGCTTCCCTGATCATTTCCATAATACGCATCTGTCGGCGCTCTTGAGACAGCAGACCAAGGTGCATATCCGAGATCTGTACAATTCTGAACCGTGCAACTGACCGGTGCAGCTTGGCAGATGAAAGCGTAACCTGTTCGCTTCGCACCTGTTCCGCTTCAGTAAACGCATATACACTGGCGGCAAGGGAGAGGGCAAGCACACAACTGTATGCAGTACGTTGCGGGTCAATAACGGGTAATTGTCTGAAAAACCGGCGAGAAATGAGGCGGTACAGTTTGCAAAGTACGTCAACGCAGAGCAGCATAGAGGCAAAGATAAACAGGAAGCCCATCCAAAGGTAGCCGGGCCATGCGATGCACTGAGCTGTCTGCTCCATCTCCAGCTGTTCCGCTCCTCTGACAAGAAGCGGGACAATGGTCATGACAGTCATCCAGAATATCAGGAACCATGTCAGGCTTGTACGAGGCCTGAATACTTCACGCAGCTTGCTGAACGCGTAAAGATGCATGCCGCCGTAGAGCAGAAGGAATGTTATGAGGAACAGGTACACGCAATGTACTCCTTCACACCGCGAAATGTCAGCCGGTGGATGGGGGAGGGGCCAAGCCTTTTGATAGCGTCCATATGAGAGGCGCTCCCGTAGCCCTTGTGCCCGGAAAATCCGTAGCCCGGATACGTGGTATCCATTTCAATCATCAGTCGGTCACGGGTTACCTTGGCGATAATTGAAGCGGCTGCAATGGACAGGCTCAGGGAGTCACCCTTTTTTATAGTTTTCTGACAAATGGAGCTGTCGATGGTGCTGATGCCATCGATGAGCAGCAAGTCAGGCGGTATGGAGAGGTTATTGACTGCAGTAAGCATGGCCAGTCGGGTGGCCTGCAATATGTTGATCCGGTCAATTTCGGCAGGGTCGATACTGCCGACCCCGACCGACAGTGCCTGGTTCATGATGACGTCATAGAGCATCTCCCGCTTGTCGGGAGTAAGTTTTTTAGAATCATCAACACCGCAGATCAAGAGACCGATGGGTAAAATCACCGCTGCTGCGGTCACCGGACCTGCCAGCGGACCACGACCCGCTTCATCAATGCCCGCTACAGAGGTAAAGCCGGTGCAGTAGGCGGTTTTTTCAAACAGCAGGGTGTCGAGAGGCGGTGCCGAAAACAGTTCACCTTGAGTAGTCATACTAATCCTGAAAAAAAAGCCCCTCAGGAGCGGGGCTTTTATGTGAGCTATTTGGCAACAGGTACGTACTTTTTCTCGCGAATCCTGGCTGCTTTTCCGCGCAGTTTGCGCAGGTAGTAGAGCTTGGCGCGACGGACATGGCCACGAACCATTACTTCAATGTTTTCAATGCTGGGTGAGTGAAGCGGAAAGGTCCTTTCAACACCGATGCTGTTGGAAATTTTGCGGACCGTAAAAGTCTCGCGAACGCCGCCGTTCTGACGGGCAATGACAACGCCCTGATAGGCCTGGATACGTTGTTTGTCACCTTCGACGATCTTTACGTGCACTTTCACGGTATCCCCAACCTTGAAAGGGATAATATTCTTTTTCATTTGATCAAATTCCAGAAAATCGATGGTGTTCATTGGGTACCTTCCTCCTGTATTATACTCGGTTTGTGAGTTTGTGTATCTTCGTGTTCAATTCCCGTAAGTCTGTCAAGCATGATTGCTGCAGCAGAACGGACAGAGAGGTGATTGTAGGTTCCGTTTCCTGCCAGTGGTTCAAGTATTAGATCAGCTGCGGTAAAACATTCATCCGTCAATCCCCACCCTGTACCCAGAAGTAGCAGATACGGCTGGTCGGATTCTTTCAGGAAACCTCTGAGTGCATGGAGCGATGTTGATCCTGAGCGACGTGCGGCTCCGGTTACCGCTACCTTGACCGGTTTACTGAATCCGCGCTGGAAGTCTGAGACCGCCGCAGCGATTGTCGGTGTCACCCGGACAATATCAAGTGCCTGTCTGCGGTCAGGATTGTAATCAGCTCCCCATCCTTGCTGCCAGTGACCGCTAATTCGTTCGGCAAGTTCCCTCTGTGCCTCTGAAGGGGTTACGATGTAAAAGCGCTCCAGCCCAAAGGTTTTTGCAGAGCGCGCAATGTCGTGCTGATCCAGGTTTGTCAGCGCAGAGGTGACAACCTCATGGTGCTTGTTGTACACCGGATAGTGAACGAGAGCGATGGCCAGATTAGCAGGAGACACAGGCTTCCTCTTTCTCAATCTCAGCAAGCAGCTTTCGGTCTTCCCGGTTCAGCACCGCACTGGAAAGCAAATCAGGTCGCAATCTCTTTGTGGCACGAAGAGATTCCTTACGGCGCCACTTCCGGATCAATTCATGATTTCCCGAAAGAAGGGGGTCAGGAACGAGCAAACCTTTAAATTCCGGCGGCCGGGTGTAATGCGGATACTCCAGCAGGCCGTCTCCGAAAGAGTCCGAATCAGCAGATTCATTACTGCCGAGAACTCCCGGAATCAGCCTGGTAACAGAGTCAACAACCGCCATCGCAGCAATCTCACCGCCGGACAGAACAAAGTCACCAAGCGAAATCTCATCTTCAGCGTAGAGCGAGCGGACTCTCTCATCAAACCCTTCGTAGCGACCGCATACAATGATCAGTCCCGATCTTTCCGCTAACTCCATGGCAACACTATGGGTGAGGCGGCGACCGTGGGGTGATACCAGCACAATCGTTGAAGCCGGGTTCTGCGCTTTAACTGATTCAATGCATGCAGACAGAGGTTCGACCTTCATGACCATTCCGGCTCCGCCGCCATAGGGAGCGTCATCTGCAGTCTGGTGGCGATCGGTTGCCCAGTCGCGAATGTTGTGTAACGAAATGTCAATGAGCTGTTTGTCTTTAGCCCGTCTGATGATGCTTTCATCAAAGGGACCGGTAAACATGCCGGGGAACAGAGTCAGTATGTCAAATTTCATAGATCCAGCAAGCCGTCCAGCGGTGTAATAATCATCTTTTTACCCGGAACGTCCACGGAAGCGACAACATCAGCAATTGCAGGAATCAGATATTCTTTTGATTCGCCGCGAACAACATATATGTCACTGCTGCCGGTTTCAAAGATATCGACAAGTGTACCAAGTTCAACACCCTGGTCGGTTTGTACGGTAAGCCCGATCAGATCACTCCAGTAATACTCGTCTTCGTCAGGTACCGGCAGTTGGCTTCGCTTCAGGCAGAGCTCGGAGCCGGTCAGAAACAGAACCTGATTGATATCGGAAAAATCATCAAGGCTCAGAATGAAACCGCCGGCATGGGCAGCAACGCTCTTGATCCCGTACTCATTCAGTGTGCCGTTCTTCCCTCTGAGAAGGACGGTTTGTGCCGATTGAAGACTCTGTATGTTTCCGGAGTAGGAATGGACTTTCAAAAAGCCCTTAATTCCGTGTGTTCCGATGATCTTGCCTACCGGAATTAATTCATCTTGATCAGTCATTTATTCTACAATCTTGAGGACAGCCTTCTTGTTGTCTTTTGTGGATACCGCATTAAGTATGGTACGAATCGCCTTGGCAGTCCGTCCTTCCTTGCCGATGATTCGACCCATATCATCCTTGGCGACGGTCAGGCTTATGACCAGAGTGTCCTCTTCTGTCTCCTCGGATGCGTTTACTGACGTCGGGTCATCAACCAGTGCCTTTGCAATGCTTTCAACAAGAGTCTTCATGGCGGTATCCTCTGTTGCTCATATAGAGTGGCCGGCGAACCGGATGGACTGAATACGTTAAGCGACTGCTGCAGGAGCCTTGTCAAGAAGTCCGGCATTTTTCAACAGTTGGCGTACCGTGTCAGTCGGCTGAGCACCCTTGCTGAGCCATGCTGCCGCTTTTTCGGTATTCAGCTTAACAACAGCCGGGTTCTTGGTCGGATCGTATGTGCCGACATTCTCGATGAAGCTGCCGTCTCTGCGACTGCGCTCGTCAGCAACAACAATCTGGTAAAAAGGTCTTTTTTTAGCGCCTGCACGTGCAAGCCTGATTTTTGTAGCCATTGGTGTTTCCTCCTGATTTGTGCTTCCTGTATTGGATAGTAGTGTAAAGCCAGAATTATGAATGAATCAGCGGAATGGCATCATTCCCTTCCCGAATCCACCAAGTCCCCCCATTCCTTTGAGAAGTCCCTTTGGACCAAGCTTCTGCATCATCTTCATCATTTTTTGTGCTTCGGTAAAACGTTTAAGAAGCTGATTAACTTCCTGCACCGTTGTGCCGCTTCCTTTTGATATCCTAAGGCGGCGGCTGCCGTTTATAATGCCATGATTGGCGCGCTCACCCGGTGTCATCGAGCGGATGATTGCTTCAATACGCTTGATTTCATTTTCGCTTGGCTGGGCGCCCTTCATCTGCTTGACCATCTTGCCCATCCCCGGAATCATACCCATAATTGATTCAACGGAGCCAAGTTTCTTTATCTGCTGCATCTGGGCAAGGAAATCTTCCAGATCAAACTGGTTTTTCTTCAACTTCTGCTGAAGGAGCGAAGTCTCTTTTTCATCAAAAAGACTCTGTGCCTTTTCAACAAGAGTGAGAACATCGCCCATGCCGAGAATTCGCGAAACAAGCCGGTCGGCATGGAATACTTCCAATGCGTCCAGTTTTTCGCCAAGCCCGACAAATTTTATCGGTTTACCAGTTACTGCCTTGATGGAAAGGGCTGCGCCACCTTTTGCATCGCCGTCCAGTTTAGAAAGAACAACTCCGCTGATTTCGAGGAGATCATTAAAGCCACTGGCGATGGTGACAGCTTCCTGGCCGGTCATAGCGTCAGCAACAAAAAGAATTTCGCGCGGACACACCGCATCACGAATTTCCCTCAGTTCGTTCATCAGGTAATCATCAATCTGGTGACGCCCAGCGGTATCGATAATTACCGTGTCATAGCCGTTCAGTTCTGCAAACTTCATGGCAGCGACACTGATATCAAGCGGTTTCTGGTCAGCGCTTGAAGCAAATACTTCAAGTCCCAGCTGGCGGCCAACGGTTTTCAACTGCTCAATAGCTGCCGGGCGGTACACGTCTGCAGGCACTAATAACGGGCGTCGTTTCTGCTTTTTGAGCAGATTGCCCAGTTTACCGCATGTTGTTGTTTTACCGGCCCCCTGAAGGCCTACCATCATAATTGCAACAGGAGGTTTTGCCGCTAGATCAAGCGAGTTATCTTCGCCGCCACCCATGATGGCAACCAACTCGTCATGAACAATTCGTATAACCTGCTGGCCGGGTGAAAGGCTGGTCAGAACCTCGGTGCCGACTGACTTGACCCGGACATTTTCTACAAAATCTTTGACAACTCTGAAGTTGACGTCTGCTTCAAGCAGGGCCAGACGCACTTCGCGTAACGCCTCCTTGATATTCTCCTCAGTCATCACTCCCTGACCGCGAAGCTTCTTAAAGACTGATTCCAACTTGTCGGATAGGCTGTCAAACATTGTGGCTGTAGTGTCCCGATTACTGAGTTATTCCAAAAGGGGGTCACTATAAAGGTGAGCTGCCGCTGCTGTCAAGAACTATTTGTTTTTAAAGCCGTATTAGAGCTGAGCGCAGAGGATTCTTCCCCCATCTCTTCAAGTGATTTTTCCGGTAGCGCTTATTGGGGGGAAAGTCACCTAACTATCCGATAATTTAGTATCAGAGTGCCAAACTGGTGAATAATGCGAATCATCATCTTTGCGGTAAATGACGTCCGGTAAAAGGTTTTCGGAGGAGAGGGCTGCCAGTACGCGGGTAGAAAGATCGCTGCTATAGCGAATTGCCAAACCGCAGTCGGTTGAAAGGGCGCGGGGGGATGGTATGAGCAGAATCGACAATCCGCAGGCTTTAAGGACATATTCGGCTTTCATAACACGATGAGCTGAGTTGAAAACCGCAAGTAACTGACCATCTTGAATCACTGTTCGGACCCCTTATTGTAACGACTCATATGCGGAGCAGAGTAATGCTAATTGACAAAATACGTGCTTGTTCCTACTATGCAGCAAAAGGAGCTGTACATGGAAGGTATAATTCTTGTCGCCGGACTGGTTGTTCTGGCGTTGGTCATAAGCATACCGTGTGGTTATCTCCGTCAAAACTATCCCAAATTTTCTTTTATGTGGTTTCTTCTGCTGCACCTGCCGATCCCGTTCATTGTATTGCTGCGCGTCAAAGCTGGGCTTAACTGGCATTTTATTCCGATAACACTCGGTGGGTCTGTTGCCGGGCAGCTGATTGGCACCGCATTAAGCCGGCGGAGAAAACAGTATGACAAAGCGCCATAGGATGCCATTTCCCCTGCCGCTGTCAGGGGTGGTTACGCAGAGTCTGGCCGGGCTTGGGTTGGCGGAACGATTACAGGAAGCGGAAATCTGGCGGATATGGCCGGACGTTGTCGGAGCGCCAATAGCCTGTCGAGCGCAGCCGCTGCGGATCATTAACGGTACGTTGACCGTTGCCGTTTCGAGCGCTCCCTGGATACAGGAACTTCGCTTCATGACCGCCATGATGAAAGATAAACTCAACAATCGTCTTGGTGCCGAAGTCATTCGTGAAATTGTGCTTAAAGCGGGAAGGGTTGACAGTCCGCCAGTCGAAGTGCCGGAAGAACCCATCGCAGTAACTCCCCTCACTCCCCAGCAACAGGCACTGATTGAAGCTCAGGCAGACCTCATTTCTGATCCGGAAACCCGGCAAGCCCTGATCGAGCTGATGCAGACCTCCATGGAGCAGTCGCGCTGATCAGGAGCGTGTCAACTGGCGGTACTTGATGCGGTGCGGGATTTCAGCCGCAGCTCCAAGACGTTTTTTCCGGTCTTCTTCATACTCCGAATAATTCCCCTCAAACCAGACTACTTTTGAATCACCTTCAAACGCCATAATGTGGGTCGCTATGCGGTCAAGGAACCAGCGGTCATGGGAAATAACCACGGCACAGCCGGCAAAATTCTCCAGAGCCTCCTCCAGCGCCCGCATGGTATTGACATCCAGGTCGTTGGTCGGCTCATCAAGCAGGATAACATTGGCGCCGCTTTTCAGCATCCGGGCCAGATGTACCCGGTTGCGCTCCCCGCCCGAAAGCGTCCCGACTTTCTTTTGCTGATCGCTGCCGGAAAAGTTAAAGCGTGACACATACGCTCTGGAATTTACTGCAACCTTGCCGAGCTGAATCATCTCCTGATTTTCCGAAATCTCTTCCCAGATGGTTTTGTCCGGATCAAGCGCGTCACGGCTCTGGTCGACATATGCCAGCTGGACCGTGTCACCGATTCGGAAAGAGCCGGAGTCAGCTTTTTCCTGACCGGTGATCATCCGGAAGAGGGTTGTCTTGCCGGCGCCGTTCGGTCCGATAATACCGACGATCCCGCCGCGCGGCAACCGGAAGGTCATCCCTTCCACAAGCAGGCGGTCGCCGTATCCTTTGGCAACGTTATCCGCTTCAATGACGATATCACCCAGACGCGGACCGGGCGGCAGATAAATTTCCAGATCCCGGGCATGCTTTTCACTTTCCTGTGCCACAAGATCTTCGTAGGAGGTAATACGCGCCTGCGACTTGGCATGCCGACCCTTGGGGGACATCCTGATCCATTCCAGCTCCCGCTTCAGCGTCTTCTGGCGATCAGTCTCCTGCTTCTCTTCAACCGCCAGGCGGTTCTGCTTCTGTTCAAGCCAGGAGGAATAATTTCCTTTCCAGGGGATACCCTCGCCGCGGTCCAGTTCCAGTATCCAGCCGGCCACGTTATCCAGAAAATACCGATCATGGGTTACCGCGATGACCGTGCCGGGGTAGGTGTGCAGATGATGCTCCAGCCAGGCGACTGTTTCGGCGTCAAGATGGTTGGTCGGCTCATCAAGTAGCAGGATGTCCGGCTTTTTCAGTAACAGGCGGCAGAGCGCAACACGACGTTTTTCACCGCCCGACAATACTTTTGCCAGTGTGTCTCCGTCAGGGCAGCGCAGTGCATCCATGGCCATTTCCAGGCGCGAATCAAGATCCCAGGCATCGAGATGATCCAGTTTTTCCTGAAGTGCCGCCTGGCGGTCGCACAGCTTTTCAAAATCCGCATCCGGTTCGGAAAACTTGTCGGTGATGGCGTTGAACTCGGCCAGCAGATCAACGGTCTCCTGAACCCCTTCTTCGACAATCTGGCGCACGGTGCGGGTTTCATCAAGACGAGGTTCCTGTTCCAGATAGCCGACCGTATACCCTGGAGACAGCACCGCCTGACCATTAAACTCCTTGTCCACGCCGGCCATGATGCGCAGCAGCGACGATTTCCCGGAGCCGTTCAGGCCGAGAACACCGATCTTTGCCCCGTAAAAATAAGAAAGGGATATGTCCTTGATGACCGGTTTCTTGTCGTAGAATTTACTGACCCGCATCATCGAATAAATTATTTTGTTTGGTTCAATTGCCATGTTCGCTCCTGACGTGACTCGACTGAAATATGCATTGTTTTACACGTCGCCCGGTGCTGATGTCAATCGGTTTGGCTGCTGCCTGAAGAGTGCGCAATCACTTGACAAAAAGGCCCGGTGTGCTATTGTTCCGCCACCAGATTCCAAAGGAGTGACACCATAATGAGCATAAATATTCAAGAAGCGATCAGGCGCTCCATCCAGACGGAAAAAAATGCCATGAACTTTTACCAGCTTGGCGCCCAGAAAATGAATAACCCTGCAGCCCGCAGCACGTTCGAGCTGCTTGCCAAGGAAGAGCGGGAGCATGCATCCCATTTTTTCTCAATCTACACGGGCAGTGACATCCCCTCTCTTGATGCCTTTCTGGATTCTCCTCCGGACAATGAGTCAAGCTGGGTTTCAACAATTGCCCGGCTGATCTCTGCTGACTTCAGTGAGCAGAAAGCGCTTGAACTGGCTCTGGAACGGGAAAAAAACCTTGAGGAAGCGTTGCTGGAAGCGGCATCAAAAATTGATGATCCAGCAATCAAGGCGGTTTATGAGCAGAATGCCAAGGAAACACAGAACCACTACCAGATTATTGAGTCGGAATATGCCCGTCTGATGGGCATGGTGCACGAAACGGAAATGGACACTTTTGTACGGGAATAGATGATCGCGTACATCGGTGTATGATTGTCAAGGGCGCAGCGATGCGCCCTTGTTGTATAAAATTCAATGGGGGTGGGTATGCCATCAGTTGCGTCACATAAATCAGTTCTGGTTCTCGGCATCGGCAATCTTGTCATGGCGGATGATGGCGTCGGGGTGTTGGTTGCACAACAGCTACAGCAGCGGTACCGGTTTCCGGATAATGTGGAAATCATGGATGGCGGCACGCTGGGGCTGGATCTGCTCCCAAAACTTGAGAATATTACGAACCTGATCATGATAGATGCGGTTGAAACCGGTAAACAACCGGGTACCTGCGTCAGGCTGTACGGGGAGGAGTTGCCGATTGCCCTGGAAACCAAAGTTTCGCCCCATCAGATGGGTCTGAAGGATCTGTTGGCCGTGTCCGAACTTATGGGGCATTCACCGGCAGAAATGGTGCTGATCGGTGTGCAGCCCGGTTCAATAGATATGGAGATCGGACTGACCGCTGAAGTTGAAGCCCAGCTTGAAACACTTATCTCTAACGTGCTGTTGGAACTTGAAAATTGGGGTATTACGGTACTGCCCGCCTAAGCCAGTTTTTTCCTCATTTCCAGGACATTTCCTTCCTCGGTACGGATGTATTCTACCCTGTCCATCAGTGACCGTAGAATAAAAATACCGCGTCCCTTGTCTTCCATCCCGCACGAGGTAAAGCAGGGGTCCGGTATCCCATCCAGATCAAACCCGACTCCGGTGTCATAGATCCGCACAACCAGATTGTCATTGGTGAGGGTAATTCTTACCTGGATTTTACCGTTCGGATCGGAACAGCCGGCATGTTTGATGGCGTTGACCACCCCTTCAGTCAACACGACGGCAAGCTGGTCGGACAACGTGTTGCGAACCTCTTCCGGGCAGTCCAGTTCCTGAACCGCCATGTGCCCGATCCGGCCGACCACGCGCAAATGTCGGGTATGAGCGGGGAATGTTATCGCTATGTCGATATTGTTGTTCATGCGGAATTGTCGGATGCCGACTCTACGTGTAGCTCTGCAGGGCATCTTCCACAGTTGAAAAAATATCAAATACCCGGTGAAGTCTGGTCAGCTCAAACATGGACTTTACCTGCAGCTGCAGATTAGACAACTTCAGGGTGCCGTGCTGGGCAGAAGCGTTTTTGTATCCTGAGACCAGAACCCCCAACCCAGAGCTGTCGATAAACAGCACCTCCGAGAGATCCACCACCAGATCCTTTGTACCGCTCCCGAAGAGGCGATGAAATTCCGCTTTAAGTTCTTCGGAATTATTGGCATCAAGGCGGTCATCCCTGACAAACAGTACGGTAATTCCCTCATTCTGCTCCGTTTTTACATCCATATGGTCCCGCCTCCCCGCTCAGAGTATTTTTATTACAATCATTGATATGTCATCCTGCAAATCCTGTGAACCGGTAAACTTGTGGACTACTGCATAAAAGGAATCGAGAATTTCAGCGGCGGAAAGTTGCCGGTAAGCTTTAAGGTGGTTGTAAGCCCTTGTTGTGCCAAACAGTTCGCCGTCAGTAGTGCTCGCTTCAGTCAGGCCGTCAGTATAGAAAAGCAGGACGTCACCGGAAACAAGTCTGATACTCTGCTCCTCGAAAACCACCTCTTTTTTTACGCCCAGAATCAACCCATCCGCATCCAGTTCATGGAAAAAGGCATCACCGGAGCGAAGAAGAACCGGGTGATTATGACCGGCATTGGCATAGCAGAGTACGCCGGTAGCCGAGTTGTATTCAGCATAAAACATGGTGATAAACAGTTCGGCCCGTGACAGATCATCGTGCAGCTGGCTGTTGAGTGTTTCAAGGACGGCCTGGGGGGGATGGGTTGAATTGGCCTCTGTTCTCAGGAGTGTGCGCACTTCCGACATGATCAAGGCCGCACCGACGCTGTGGCCGGAAATATCGGCAATGACGACGTCGACGATACCATCGCCCCGGAGGAAGAAATCATAATAGTCGCCTCCCACATGGGCGGCAGAGATACACCGCCCGGCGATATCAACTCCCGCTATGACCGGCGCAGCATCCGGCAGGAAGGATTTCTGGATCTGCTGGGCAATCTCCATGTCGCGGGTGATTCGGGCTGTTTTCAACAGGGCCGCCTCTTTCTGACTCCGTTCCTGTTGTTTGGCATCAACTTCCTGGACAATGGTAATCGCCTGGGCCAGCTGGCCGGCAAGGCTTGCCAGCAGTTCGATAAATTCCTGGGTAAAGAGGCCGGCGATGGACTTGGAAAACAGGGAAAGTACGGCTATCACCGGTTCGCCTTCCCGATAGATCGGGATGTGAGCAGAGGCTATAAACCCTTCTGCCACGGTTTGGTCAAGCGGAGGGGCGGCACGCTCAAGACGCAGGTCGTTAATGAAATGAGTTTTCTGGTCGCCGTAGGCCAGAGCAATAAACGGTCCATGCTCCAGATACCAGGCGGGTGGGCTCTGTTGCTGTACCAGCTCACCCTGAGAGCTGGTGATAGTAAAAATTCCCTCGTCCGTTCTGGTTGATATCAGGGCCGTATCAAGTTTGAACTCTTTCACCAGCAGCGTGAGCAGATCATCCATGATTACCTTCAGGTCCAGGGTGCGGTTGATGATTTCAGACGCTTTCAGGCGCACAAAGAGTGATTCCCGGTTCTGGTCGAGATTGGTGCGGACGCTGCTGAAGATGTCGAACACCGGCTCCATGCTGGAACCGAGATCAGAGAGAAAACTGCTGACGATCGCACTGGCAGCCGCTCCGCCCACAGAACCGGCCAGGGTTTTTTCCGTAAAGCGCTTCAGATTCGGGAGCTCGAATTCAGAGATTGTGCCGGTGCCGACGTGGCCGTTTGAATACTGCTTGAACGCCAGTCGGGCCTCCGATTCACCAATAAATTTGCTCAAAAGGGTGACAAACTGTTCCGTTGTTACCGGTTTTGAAAGCCGTTTTTGCTCAGTGCGGGGCCGTAACTCTTTCTTGTCAAAAACGCCGATAAACCGGTGTACCTGATCCCGCTCGTTCTCACCCTGGGTGATGAGTATGGAACAGATGATGTAGGAGCTGATATTGAACAGCATGCTCCAGAAGAGGGAGTGACTCCAGAGATCCATCTCCGTAAGGCCGAACAGTTCCGTCGGCTTAAGGAGGGCTATACCGAACGGACCCTGTGAAAGCAGAGTCTTCGAAATCCACCCCGACATGCTGAACGATGGCAGCAGCAGAGTATAGAGCCAGACCAGAAACCCGAGCAGAAGCCCACTGATTGCCCCGGCCTTGTTGCCCCGTTTCCAGTACAGTCCCCCCAGCATGGCCGGCAGGAACTGGGCGGCGGCGGAAAAGGAGATCAGCCCCATGTTTACGAGCGTGTACGAGTCACCGATGATCAGGAAGTAATAATAGCCAAGCAGTATGACCAGCACTATGCCGAAGCGCTTGAGGTTGATCAGCAAGACGGGGAACCATGCCCTGGGGGTGAACCTGACAATAACCGGCATGAAAATGTGGTTCAGCAGCATGGTTGATATGGCGATTGACTCAACCATGACCATTCCGGCTGCCGCCGATAAACCGCCCAGAAATGCCAGCAGGGCTATGCCGTGATAGCCGGCCTGCTGCGGCAGGGAAAGTACAAAATAATCCGCATTGCTGCTGCTGCCGGTGGTGAGTATGCCGCCGATGGCGATCGGCATGATGAACAGGTTGATCAGGAACAGATAGACCGGGAAGAGCCACATTGCAGTGGTGATGTGCTGCTCATGGGAGTTTTCTATGACCATGACGTGAAACTGCCTCGGCAGCAGCATGATTGCGCTCATGGAGAGGAACAGCAAGGTGAACGAGGAGATATAGTCCGGATTCGAACCAGAAGTGTTAATGGTGAACAGCTGTGCAAAACGTTCCGGATTGCTGTTCCTGAAGCGGGTGAAAATGTCGGTGAACCCGTCGAACATGCCGTAGGTGACAAACAGGCCGACGGCAAGCAGGGCGACCAGTTTAACCAGCGATTCAAAAGCAACGGCGGCAATCAGGCCCTCATGGCGCTCAGATGAAATCAGCCTTCTCGCCCCGAAAATAATGCTGAACAGAGCCAGGACCAACGCCAGGATCAATCCGGTCGGGATATCGGTGCCGGAGCCGACGGTGATAAACCCGGTGGCGCTTGGCCGGGCACCGCTGAGGAGATTGAAACTGGTGGAGACGGCCTTCAGCTGCAGTGCGATATAGGGCATGATGCCGAGGAAGGCGATAAGCGTGACGAGCGCGCCGAGCCAGGGGGACTTTCCATACCGCTGACTGATGAAATCGGCGATTGAGGTGATGTTGTGTTCTTTACTGATCCTGATGATGCGGCGCAGAAGGAAAAGCCAGGAAAAAGCGGTTAACGAGGGGCCGAGATATATGAGCAGGAAATCAATGCCGGTTGTTGCCGCCTTTCCAACGCTGCCGTAAAACGTCCATGTCGTGCAGTACACCCCCAGCGAGAGCGCATAAACCACCGGGTTGCTGATGATGCTGCGCTTCTTCTCCTTCCGCTGGTGGGCATACAGTGCGATGAGAAATATCAGCACCGCATATACGACCGAGACCGTTGCTACCGATGACATGAAGCTGCTCATGGCTCGTCCTTCTCGGCTGCCGACCTGTCGTCAGTCCGACTGGCGATCATGAAAAGGTAGATTACGGTGATTGAAATTGCCCATCCCACGGTTAAATAGAGAAACATCAGCGGGAAACCGAAGAGCAGAACCGGCTGATTGAAAATGTGCATAAAGGGAAACGTCATCATAATGATGCCGAGGATGAAAAAAATCACCCACGATTCGCGCAGCTGCAGTCGGTGGATTATTTGTGCAAGCAAACTCCTCATGGCAGGCACAGCCTTCCGTACACTGAATTTATCGCCCGGTCTGATGCTTCCTCTGCGGAAAGAGGGATAACGACCCCCTCGGAATCCTGCGGAATTTCAAACTCCCGTCTTTGCTGATCCAGCAGTTCAGCCCTGCCATCGGAAACGGAGGTGCCGCGTACCGTGCGTTCGCGCAATCTTCGTAGCTGCTCGTCATAATCGCACTGTACGGACAAAATCACAAATGCCGCACTGCGGGATGCCGCCAGCCGGGCAAATGCAGCCCGCACGGCGGCAGAGATGAAGCATGCGTCAATAACCACTGATTGGCCGGCGTCAAGCGCCATGGCGGCCAGTTGCTCAAGCCGGCGGTAGGTGGCGCGGTTCATTTCCTCTGAATACAGCCCCTCGCCGAATGAAGCGCGGTTTGCGTTCTCCGGCGGCGGGCCGGCCAGCTGTTTACGGACAACATCCGAGTTGTGGGTTGAAAGGCCGAGTTCCTCGGCAAGCTGTCCTGCCAGCGTGCTCTTGCCGCATCCCATGGTGCCGCTGGTTATAAACAGGGTAGGGGAGAGACCGCTCCGTACGCAGTACCCCTGAGCCAGCCGGAAGTAGCGGCTGGCGCGCCTCCCGGCGTCGGCACGTTCTTCCGGGTCAACGCCGGTGTCAAGCAGACGCAGACTTTCCACCTTGCCGCGCACAAACGCGCGATACACCCTGTAAAATGTGACCAACCGGGCAAGGCCGGCATCACCGGATGCCTCGATATAGGCTGACAGCGCCGCATCAGCCAGATCGGGCCGGTGGTGAAAATCAAGATCCATCAGTAGAAATGCGATGTCTGAAGCCGTATCGCAATTTCGGAACCGCTCATTAAACTCGATACAGTCGAAGATATACGGGGTTGAATCTACCAGGCAGATGTTGCCAAGGTGGATATCTCCGTCGCATTCACGGATGAAACCCTGCGTAATCCGCTCGTTAAAAAAAGTGTGATGTGAAGCGATAAACGTCTCTACATACCTACGGATGGCTGCACGCACAGTTGTTGGCAGGGTGGAACTGCTGAACGGCAGCACCTGCTCAAAATTTTCCTGCCAGTTTGCCCGAATCCGGTCCGGAGTGCCAAACTCAGCAATGTACGGGGAGGTAAGCGCCGCAGCATGGAATTGGCTGATCTTCAGCGCCACAGCCTGTATCTCAGCCACTGAAATCCTGCCGCTGTCCACGAGTCGGTCAAGCATCCCGTCGGCGGGCAGCCGTTTCATCATCACGGCATAGTCTATCACCGCACCCTCACCGACAAAAGAAGCGCCTCCATCTGAGGCGCGCAGCGGGATAACCTGCTCATACATATCGGGGCAGAGACGGCGATTAAGGCGAAGCTCCTCGTGGCAGTAAAAGCGGCGGAGTTCAAGGGTTGAGAAATCGAGGAAACCGAAGCTAACCGGCTTTTTTAGTTTAAAAACATGGGAGTCGGTGAGAAACAGCCAGGAAATATGGGTCTGGAGAAGTTCAACCGTCCCGGTTGCAACCGGGTACGCGGCAAGATTCCGGAGAGACTCCAGAATATGGGGTGTTATGGCCGAATCAGACATGGGACTAGAATAGCATATAGCCACGTAACTGCAAGTAATCCTTCAGTGGTGGCAATCATGCAGTCGCCTTTCCGCCGTCGGCTACGGCCATGCCAGACCGGTTGCCTCAAACAAAACCGCTGCCGGACGGCGGAAGAATTTCCGTATTGAGGCTGTTATTGTGTGTGAGTAGGGAAGAAAATCAACAAGAAACCGGTATTAAACACTGAGGCACCGAGACACAGAGAACTTCAGAGGCGAAAGAGGCAGGGGAAAAGAAGGTAAATGGCGATATAACGGTTTTGGATTACCCCCAAAAAGTCTTGGTTTTTCTCCGTGTCTCAGTGGTGAACTGCTTTACAGGTATCGGTTTTTGAAATGAAGAAAGCCCGCAAAGAGTCTAAACTCTCAGCGGGCTTTATCGTTACTGCGGGTATGACGCCGGATTATGCAGCGGCGACGGTAATCTTCAGTGTGGCGGTTACTTCCGGGTGAATCTTCAGTGTTGCGGTGAAGTCACCGGTGTGCTTGATGGCGTCGGCAAGAATAATGCCTTTGCGATCGATATCGAAGCCGTTGGTTTTCAGGAAGGCGGCAATATCCATGTTGGTTACGGCGCCGAACAGTTTGCCTTCCTCGCCAGCCTTGTGGGTCAGAACGATCGACAGTGCCTCAAGTTTTGCACCAAGATTTTTAGCCGCTTCAAGAGATTTGTTTTTCTTGTAGGCGAGCTGGCGTTTTGCGTGCTCAAGAGCTTTGGCATTGTTCTCAGTGGCGACAACAGCCAGTTTCTTGGGGAGCAGGTAGTTGCGTGCGTAGCCAGGTGCTACTTTTACGACGTCACCAATGTGCCCCAGTGTTTCAATGTTCTCATTCAGAATTACTTTCATCTTTCTCTCCTTTCGAGCCTGTCAGGTAGTTACAGGTTTTCCTGTGGTGTTTTTGGGGTTCTGAAATCTCCCCAGAGGTCAAATAGTCCAAGTCCCGCAACAATTACGAGCAGATACGGCTGAATGACAAGTGCTACGTACAGCAGTATCTTCACCAGTGCAGGAACAGTTTTCTTAGTAATAAAGGCTGTGATAACCGCCATGCCCTGTAAAAAATAGAGCAGAGTGAGAATCAGCAGCATATTGAGCGCCGGTGTTGTTATGGATGAATCGGGCAGCAGCAGGGTAAACCCTGATGCGATCAGGAGCCAGACAAGCAGATCGGGGTTCCTGAAGGAGCTGAAGTCACCGATAACAAGATTCGATGCAGTTTTTGATGCTGCTTTTTTTATAAGAGCAAGGTTACATCCGGCGATAACCGCAAGCAGCGTTGTTACAAGTGCCGGGTAGAGACGCTGGAGCATGCTTGCAGCGGTTGACATGGAGCGCTTGACTGCTTCCAGCTCTTCACCGGTCACGCCACCTTTTTCGTATAAATCTGCGGCCTGCTTCAGGCTGTTTGTAATCTCTCCGGTAATAAGCTGCTGCAGGTTGAATCCTGAAAATGTGCTGTACGCAGCGATACTGGAAGCAAAGATCACCAGATTGGCTGCCGTTGTCCAGAATAGCGCCCGACTGGCGCCCATGCCGCGCAGCAAAAGTTCCGGCATGAACAAACCGACCATCCCGCACATGCCCAGATACAGACACCCGGCAAAGAGGCCGAACAGTGCAGTTGTGGCAGCGGCGGCACCGAGAAGAACAATCAGTGATGCGAGCCGGCCATAGATTAAACGGTTATATGCAGCGGGAAACGGTGCCAGTATCCCGGAGAAAATTCCGAGTGGTGGCACCGCCAGATAGGCCGCAAACAAAACAAAAGAACCGACCATACCAAGTAAGGACGTTTTCAGGCGCACTCGCATGTTATGGCCGGTTGGTGAGGTAAGGTTCATTCAGCAGAAATCAGCTTACTGCGTGATTGGCTGCAATCGGCAGTAAGGCGATGTTTCTGGCACGCTTGATGGCTTCCGTGATGTGCCGCTGATGTGCTGCACAGTTTCCGGAAATCCTGCGCGGTACTATCTTGCCGCGCTCGGTGATGAAAAAGCGGAGTGTGCGGGGCTCTTTGTAGTCGATGGTCAGGTTTTTCTCGGCACAGAAACGGCATACTTTACGACGCTGGAATGGACGTCTTTTGCGTGGTCCGCCCTGTCCGCCGGGGCCGCCTGCCGGACGCTGTCCCGGGCCGCCTGCAGGGCGCTGTCCGGCGCCAGCGGGACGCTGATATGATGATGTGGTTGCTGGTCTTTCGTCACTCATGAGTATATCTCCTCCAGGAAATTTTATTCAGCTGCTTCTTCGGCAGCAGATGCTTCTTCGACAGTCTCTTCGGTCACGGCTTCCACGGCTTCCGGCACTTCGACTTTTTTCTCCGGAGCGCGTTCGGGCAGGTCGGTGATGTTCACGCTCTGGTAGCGGAGCACCTTGTCGTCAAGCCGTAAACGCCGTTCGAGTTCGGCGATGAGAGCACTGCCGCCATCAAAGCGGAGGTAGTAATAACGGCCTCTGGCAGACTTCTTGATGGGATAGGCCAGTTTCCTGATACCCCAGTCGTCCATCCTGAAACATTCGCCATTGTACGACGAGATGACGTCCTGAGCTTTTGTGGTGACTGACTTGATGTCATCTTCGCTCAGTTCAGGCTGGAGGATGAAAATTGTTTCGTACTTCCTCATGTTGGTAATCCTCCTCACGGATTCGAGCCCCGGTCCTACCCGGAGCAAGGAGATTTCGGCAAAAATGCCGTCTTTAAAAGAACGAGTCTTTTACTATGTATTTCAGCAAAGAGCAACAAAATCTTTGCCATCGGGACAGGTAACCAAGTATTTTTTCACGAGTTCCACCGGATGGTAGGATAATTTCGCGCTGCGAAGCCCCATATTGCCAAGATCCTGCTCACGATTAAGATAGCGGCACTCCTGAAACAGCAGCTGCGCAAGTTCCCGGTTTATCAGCTGATACAGCCCTTCGGCAAACGGATCCGCCTTTTCGAAATGGCAGACGGCGGTATCCCGATTAAGGTGTTCGCCAAGGGCAAAGGCGGCCACACGGTTTTCCACAACAATAACCACCCCCTCAAGGCCAAGTGCTTCAGCAGAACGCAATGCTTCGGAAGCGGCGTCTACTTCCAGACGAACTGATCTATCCGCTTCGATGTGCGAACTTTCGAACCAGCGCTCCAGAAGAGCCAGGCAGCCGACGAGATATTCTCCGCTGTACAGGTCAACCGTATAGGCATGCCGACTGGTGAAATAATTGATCCGGTTCTTCTTCTTGTGAAAGCGGCTGCCGGGCAATGTTGCCAGCTCTTCCCGCAGGTAGAGATAGTCACTGGAGTCGCGCAGTTCAGTCAACTGTACGTCAGCACTGTTAAGATATGTGTCAGCAAACTGATCGTCAGCTCCGTACAGAGACCAGCCGGCAGCAAACATGACCGTCACAGCTTTCGCAACATCCCCCCCGAGCGGCGGCAGGAAGTAGCCTGCTCCATCGTACCCTTTGCCGAGAATGACGACCGAATCTGCAATCTGTGAAACCTGATAGTTGTGTGCATTCCGGAACAGATACAGGCCGGCAAAGGTCAGCTCTGAAATACGGGGCTGTAAATCGGCACAGAGGTGGTCCAGAAGCGGCTTGTCGGCCATGGTCAGCGGACGTGAAGCCGGATACGGAGGAATTTCCATTTGTGTTCTCCGCTATTTGTTGTAGTATTTCGCCCCTGTCATCGTAACAGAAAAATTATCGTGGAGGAAATTGTAATGGCTATTGCTGTGAAGATTGCCAATCAGATATCCAAATCATCCTGGATCCGCAAGATGTTTGAAGAGGGGGAACGGCTGCGTCAGGAACTCGGCGCTGAGAACGTTTTTGATTTTACGCTCGGCAATCCTGATGTGGAACCTCCGGCATCTTTCAGCCGTGAGCTGCTGGAGCTGGCACAGACGCCGCTGCCCGGCATGCATCGTTACATGAACAACGCCGGGTATGGCGAAACGCGGAGCGCCGTTGCGGGAAAAATTTCAAAAGATTCCGGCATCTCGGTCCCGGCGGACAATATCATCATGACCTGTGGTGCCGGCGGCGCCCTTAATGTGGTGCTCAAGACCATTCTCAATCCGGGGGAGGAGGTCATCATCCTGGCCCCCTTCTTTGTCGAGTACAAGTTCTACATTGATAATCATGGCGGTGTGCCGGTTGAAGTCTGGACGAAGCGTGACACCTTCCAGCTTGATATCGACGCAATCGAAAGCGCGATCACCTCCAGGACCCGTGCCATCATCATCTGCTCACCCAATAATCCGACCGGTGTGATCTACCCGGCAGAAAGCCTGCAACGGCTGGGGGATGTGGTGAAAAAGGCGAGCGAACGGATCGGCCGTCTGATCTACGTAATTTCTGATGAGCCGTATGCCCGTATCGTGTTTGACGGCCAGCAGGTTCCGAATATTTTTCCGCTGGTGGAAAGCTCGATCATTGTCACGTCACACAGTAAGGACCTGGCTCTGCCGGGTGAGCGGATCGGTTATCTGGCAGCCAACCCCCGTATGGCAACGGCCGGTCAGTTCATGGAAGGGGCGGTATTCAGCAATCGCGTCCTCGGTTTTGTCAATGCACCGGCACTGATGCAGCGACTGGTGGCAAAACTGCAGGATGAGTCGGTTGATGTTGCCGAATACCAGGCGAAACGGGATCTGCTGGTGAATGAACTGGGGAACATGGGCTTTACCATCGTCAAGCCGGACGGGGCCTTCTATCTCTTTCCCCAATCTCCGCTCGCTGATGATGTGGAGTTCGTCAAGCTGGCCCAGAAACACCGCATTCTGCTGGTACCGGGAGCCGGTTTCGGCGCTCCCGGATTTTTCAGAATAGCGTACTGCTTCGATATCGGTATGATTAAACGGAGTCTGCCGGCCTGGCGGGCGCTGGCCAAAGAGGTTGGACTGAAGGGGTGAGCTGATTATTTTTTCTGAGTAGAACGATTCTCCCGCTTATTAGTTCCCTCTCCCTGAGGGAGAGGGTCGGGGTGAGGGGGAGATGTTGGATTGTGCGGTATCGTTGCCCCCTCAACCGGCCTTCGGCCACCTTCTCCCTCAGGGAGAAAATAGGCTGTAGATCAGTACTAATCAGGTTATTTCTTCAGCTCCTCCGCTTTATTCTCAAGGAATTCAATGAAATCTATTGAGCGGTGAACAAAACGGAGATTGAAGCGGCTTTCGTACAGCAACGCTGCCGATGCCAGAAAAAGAAAAACTCCGCCGCAGAGGGCGATTAACGTTGGAATCCAGGCCTGATCAGTGCTGCCGTAGGCCACATTGACCGCGATCGCCAGACTTGAGGCGACAAAGAGCAACGTCGCGGTATAGAGGGAGACCATGGCCTTCTGGATCAGCATCGCCCTCCGCCGTTGCAGTCCAATCTGACCGCGCAGATGTTTCATCCGCTCTTCCGGGTAGGAAATCTTTCCCGTTATTATCGCTTCCACTTCACCCTTCATGACATTTACCCGGTCAAAGATACGTCCCAGACGGGCCGACGTTGAAAATATGAGAGTTCCGCACGCCGAAATGAGAACCGCCGGGGTAATCATAGAGGTGAGAATGCGTGAACTGGCGAGCGCTTCGAGAAGCTCTTTTTCGTGGATTGCCATAGTTTGTCCTGTCGTACGTACTGATGTATTTTGCCTCTGTTTTTGCCATCTCGGTATCTGTTACTAAGCTGAACGTTTTTCTCCCAAAAACCGCATCTTTTTCCCCGCCTTCAGGTTTTCCTCAATCTGCTCCAGCGTTACCCCCTTCGTCTCCGGCACAAAAGCTGCGACAAAAACTACCGCCAGTACACAGAAAAACGCAAAGAGGAAGAATATGGAGGAGTTGCCGTTTACCTTCATAAATGTCAGGGCGTTATCCATCAACAGTCCGGCAAAGGTCCAGTTTACCATTGTGGTAACCGTCATGCCCATTTCTCTCCCCTGCAAGGGAAATATTTCGGAACAGACAAGCCAGGCAACCGGTCCCCAGGAAACGGCAAAACCAAAGATATAGAAAATCACCGCAATCAGAAGAACCATTTTTGGCCCGGCTGCGATCAGGGACGGGGCTGAATTGTTGCCGATCATACTGAAAGCGGCGCCGGCAGCAATCATGGCGGCAAACATGGAACATGCGCCTATGTACAAAAGTTTTTTGCGGCCCCATTTTTCAACAAGGCGAATGGCCGGAAAGGTGAACAGCATATTCACCGTCGGCACCGCCATCATCGCCACAATACCTGTCAATCCCGCATAGCCGAAAATTGTCGGAGCGTAGTAAATCATCACATTAATTCCCACAAGCTGCTGGAATATCTGAATAAAGACTCCCACAAACAGAACCTTGATAAAATACCCTTTGCACAGGATGCCGAATTGAGCGCCCGTGTCGTCCAGAGTGCCTTCGATATTTTTTATTTCGCGGTTGATATCTTCCTCGGAATTGAGAGTTTTCCGGAGGACCTCTTCCGCATCATTTTTTCTCCCCTTAAGCATGAGCCAACGGGGGCTTTCCGGTAGGAAAAGGCTTCCCACAAACATCAGGCTGGCAAACAGTACAATCACGGCGAACATTACTGGAAGCGCTGTCTGCGGGTTGGTAATCCACTTGGCAATGAAAACGTTAGTTAACGAAATGAGAAAAATACCGATCGTGATGAGCAGTTGAAACAGTGTCCCCATAGCACCGCGAATCTGTGCCGGAGCCGTTTCCGAGAGGTAGAGCGGGACGATGAACGATGCAATGCCGATGGCAAAACCGAGAAAAAATCTGCACACAAACAGAATAGTGAGCGGGGGAAGAAAAGAAGATACCAGGGAGGCGGCGCAGAATATAAAACCGGAAAGCATCATGCTTTTTTTACGCCCCAGATAGCGCGCAAAAATCCCGGAGAGCAGAGCGCCAAGCACCCCGCCGGTTGCCAGAATGGAGGAATAATGTTCCGCGCTCTTGATGTCGAGACCATACACCCTGCTGATGGTCCCTATTGAATTGGCTATAAACCCCTGATCCAGGCCAAAGAGCAGGCCGCCCAGTGCCGCCGTCCCGCAGATGTAAAAAACAATTGCCTTGTACCCTCTGTCCATTGTGTTCTCCTTTGAGGAGATTGAAATGTAAAGCGTATGTGACGGTACTTAGAGCGTCAGTTTAAGCTCTTCAAGTAATATCGCCATGGCATTGTACCCTTTCTGCCAGAATCCGCCATCGGTGATGTCAATGCCGGCAAGTCGGGCGGTGTCGGCAGGTGAAAGCGCTCCCCCTGACTCCAGCAGAGCCTGGTAGCCCGGCTTGAACGAATCACCTTCCTCCCGATACTTCTGGAAAAGTGCCAGTACCAGCAGTTCGGCAAATGTGTAGGAATAACAGTAGAACCGGCTATGGATAAAGTGGCTGATATAGCTCCACCCCCAGCGATAGGCGGGAATCATCTCTACAGAATCGCCGTACAGTTTGCCATTTTCTTCAAGCCAGATTTCAGCAATGCGGTCATTGGAAAGCAGGCCGCCACCCCGTTCAGTATGCAGGCGCAGTTCAAAGCGGGTCAGTACGGTCTGGCGGAACGTGGTGGCGATGATATCTTCGATTTTGGCGCAGAGCAGCGATCTGCGCACCAGTGGATCCTGCTCGTTGTCCAGAAGTCTGCGGGTGAGGAGCATCTCGCCGAACACCGAGGCCGTTTCTGCCAGGGGGAGCGGCGCGTGATAATTGAGCAGGTTCTGTTTTTGGGAAAGGACGAAGTGCAGGCCATGTCCCGCTTCATGGGCAATGGTAGCCAGGTCACGCAGCGTTCCGGTGTAGTTGAGAAGAAGGAATGGCGGCAGGGCGGGGGAAATACCCATGGCAAATGCCCCCCCTGATTTTCCGGTACGGGGCAGCACATCAACGCGCCGTTCGGAAAAGAATGCGTCAACAATCCTGCCGAATTCAGGGTCATAGTCCCGGTATGAATCAACCACCAGTTCCCGTGCCTCAGCAAAAGTGTAGTTCCGTTCCGTCTCGGCCACCGGGGCATAAATGTCGCAATTACGCAGTGTATCCATCTTCAGCATGCCGGCTTTTAACCTGAAATACTCCTGCGCCAGGCCGTAGTTTGCTTCGGTGACGCTCATCAGGTGTTCAACGGCGTCATCCGGAATCTCATTGCCGATATTGGTCGGCTGGATAGGTGTCTGGTAACTCCGCAGCTCCATTTCCTGGCCGTGATCAAGTGCCATATTGTTGAACACGGCATTGAACACTATGCCATGCTCGCCGTGGCGCTCCAGAAAAACGGTCATCGCCCGGAAACGGACGTCAGGCGAGGTATGGTGCAACAGGGAAAGCAGCTCTTCGCCGGTAAAATCGCGCTCTTCCCCATCCAGTTCCATGCGGTATTTCAAGGAGGCTGAAAGTTCATCAAAGAGTTTGGTGAAGGCACGCACACCGGTCAGGTCTTTGCGTGTCAGCAGCCGCTCTTCATTCTCCTTGAGGGTATGGGGACGAAACCTTCGAATTCCTTCCAGAAAATGAATATATTCTCGTGCTTCGGGAAGCGAGCAGAACGCTGCAAAAACGGTGTCGTTCAATTCCATCAGTTCCAGATCGAAAAAGAGTAGTTGCTGGGAAAGCGTGCTGCCCAGTTCGGAACAGCGCTGGGAAAGGGCACGGTAGGTCTCGTTGCCGGAGTCGTCGGCAAACAGCAGATGGGCATAACAAAATGGTTTTGCCATGCGTGTTTGCAGTGCTTCATACTCCTGAACCGCTGCCAGCAGCGCAACGATATCCAGCGCAGCTACTTTTTCAAAATAGGTATCCCGGAAATCGGCGGCCAGTTGCTGGAAGGAACCGAGGTCGGCTTCCAGTTCCGGAGAATCAGGGGCAGGGTAGAGAAGTGCGGTGTTCCAGGTCAGATCATGGTTCGGCATTATGGGCTCCAAGCGTAGTGGTATAAATTATACTTCATTGCGGGACATTACACCGGTTGATTGGCCCAGTCAAGGCGGGCCGGCTGCGAAGCTGTCCGGGCGGCGTCAAAAAAACATTGACACGTAATGTTTAGTTTGTTAGAAGAACGCTCCACTTTGTGGGGCTGTAGCTCAGCTGGGAGAGCGCCTGACTGGCAGTCAGGAGGTCGACAGTTCGATCCTGTTCAGCTCCACCAAACAAATTCAGGGGTTTCGCATTTTGCGGAGCCCCTTTTTTTATGCGGCTTTAACAAAAATTGTTTGTTCATTGCACAGTAAAGCTGTATGTTTTCTCCCCATGAACAAATGTTGCTCCCTTTGTCCTTACCTCTTGTTCGATTACCTGTGATCTCTCCGTCAGGGGTGAACCATGAAGAACAAAATCCGCCGGACACTTGAAAAATTCACTTCCTTCTGGTGGGGCGAAAAAGGTCCGTCCGTCCTGCTGGTGCTGCTTGTGGTAGCTTTTCTGGTTTCGCCGCTCCTGAAGTCCGGACCAGGCAAACTGCTGAGCTCTCTGTTTTTCTCACTTCTTCTGCTGTCGGGCGTTACCACCATGTGGGACAAAAGGCTACCCCGGATTGGTGCCGCAGTCGTGGCGGTGACCGCCTTCATATTTATCTGGCTGAAACATTTCAACCCTGAAAACACCACCGTGCTGTTTGGCGCCGAACTTTGTACGTTCTGTTATCTGGTGCTGCTCACCGGTGTTGTCATGCGCCATGTCTTCAAGGACGGTGCGGTGACAGCCAGTCGCGTTCAGGGTGCCGTTGCGGGCTACATTCTGATCGGACTCACCTGGGCAACCATCTACCGTATCCTGGAGCTGTATTATCCCGGTTCCCTGATTGTGTCATCCCCTGCTGCGGGGCTGGCAACCGCTGTAGGGGAGTGGGATTTCACCTATTTCAGCTTTGTCACGTTGACGACTCTCGGTTACGGCGATATTATCCCGATCCATCCGGCGACACGAATATTCGTGATTTTTGAGGCGCTGATCGGGCAGCTCTTTCCCGCAACGCTTCTGGCTCGTCTTGTTTCGCTGCAGACGGTGCAGACAAAGATGAGGGATGAGGGATGAGGGATGAGGTGGTAGATCGGTACCAATCTTGTAATTTTATGGCGATTCAAAATGAGTGGGGGGTCAGCATGGGGCGGAATGCAATAGTAGCACACAGGGTATATCTGGCTGTTTTTCTTTGTCTTGCGGCATTCTTCGCACCGGTTCTTTCGGGGTGCAGCGCGCACGAAAAGCCGAAAGGACCGCCGCTGGCAGCTGAAGTTGTGGCGATTACGGTGCAGCCCCGGACAATGCCGGTAGCATTTCCGTTTGTTGCCCAGATTCAGAGCTCCCACCAGGTGGATATCATGGCCAGGGTCAGCGGTTTTCTGGAAAAAATTAGTTATCCCGAAGGACAACCGGTCAAGAAGGGACAGGTTCTCTTCCAGATTGACAGGAAACCTTTTCTGGCTGCTGTTGATGCTGCCAAATCAGAGGTGGAGATTCGCCAGTCTCAACTCTGGACCGCCTCTGCCAGTCTTAACCGGATCAAGCCGCTTGCCGATCAGAATGCCGCCAGTAAAAGTGATCTGGACAATGCCATCGGTGCGGAAAAGTCTGCCGAGGCCGCCCTGCAGCAGGCCAAGGCAAACCTGTACAAGTCAAATCTCGACCTTGGCTATACCACCATCACCTCTCCGGTAAGCGGAGTCACCGGTCAGTCGAAAATACGTGAGGGGGGGTACATCGCCGCCGGCAGCCAGTCGGCTACGCTGACCTATGTGGCAACGCTCGATCCGGTCTGGGTTGAATTCAGCGTGTCCCAGAACCAGGAGGCGGAGTTGAAGCGGGAGGTGGTGAGCGGCAGAACAATCCTGCCGCGCGGCAGCCGCTATACTGTTGATCTTGAACTGTCCGACGGAAGCCACTACCCGCAGGCAGGCGTTGTAAATTTTGCTGACCCGTCGTTCAGCAAGGAAACCGGCACGTTTCAGGTGAGGGCGCAAATAGCCAATCCCAAAGGCACACTCCGCCCCGGCATGTTCGTAAAGGCCTTTCTGAAGGGGGCAACACGTGCCAACGCCCTGGTCGTGCCGCAGAAATCGGTGCAGCAGACCGCCAATGGCCATGTCATATTTATTGCCAACGGCAAGGGGCTGGCTGAGGTGCGGCCGGTTGCCGTCGGTGACTGGGTCGGTCAGGAGTGGATCATCACCAGTGGTTTAAAGGCGGGTGAACAGGTGATCGTGGATGGTTTCATGAAGCTGGCCCCCGGCATGCCGGTCAAACTGGTGCAGCCGGAACAGCTGAAAGCTGTACAACCGGCAGCCGGTAAATAGGGGGCGTCATGGGAAAGTTTTTTATTGATCGCCCGGTATTTGCGGCAGTTATTGCAATCGTCATCACCCTGGCCGGTTTTATGGCCATGAAGGTGACACCGATTGCCCAGTATCCCGACATCGCCCCCCCGACCGTTCAGGTTTCCGCCTTCTATCCCGGCGCCACGGCCGAGGTCATTGCCAATACCGTGGCTGCGCCGATTGAGCAGCAGGTAAACGGCGTGGACAAGATGATGTACATGTCGTCCACCTGCTCGTCGTCGGGCAACATGACCCTGACGGTTACCTTCGAGCCGGGCACCGACCCGGATATGGCCCAGGTCAACGTCCAGAACCGGGTGAGCCAGGCGTCGGCGCAGCTGCCGGACGTGGTTGCCAAACAGGGCGTATCGGTGCAGAAACGCTCCTCATCGTTCATGATGCTGATCAGCATCTATTCGCCGGATGACCGCTATGACGCGGTGTATCTGGGCAACTACACCAACCTTAATATTCTGGATCCGATCAAGCGTATTCCGGGCGCCAACCTCTCCAGCATGTTTCCCCAGCCGGATGTGGCCATGCGTATCTGGCTGAAACCGGACCGTATGGCTCAGGCCGCTATCACCACCCAGGATATTGCCACCGCCATCCAGCGTCAGAACAAGGCGTTCGGCATCGGCTCCATCGGCCAGCCTCCCGCGCCCCAGGGTACACAGCAATCGTTTGTCGTTACCACAAAGGGGATGCTCTCCAGTCCTGCTGAATTCGACAATATTATCATTCGCGCTGGCAGTGAGGGTGCTGCGGTTGTTAGATTGAAGGATGTCGCCCGTGCCGAGATGGGGGCCAAGGATTACTCGATTACCACCAAGGTCAACGGCAAGAAGGCAGTGGCCGTTGTCATTTATCAGCAGCCCGGTGCCAATGCCATAGAGACCTCCCGCCAGGTAAACGCCCTGTTGGAGGGGATGAAGCATAAACTGCCGGACGGCATGGCCTACAAGGTGGTGCTGGATACCAGTACGTTCACTGCGGCGTCCATTGAAAAGGTTATTCACACATTCTTTGAGGCGGTGGTGCTGGTCGTGCTGGTGGTATTTCTGTTTCTCCAGAGTTTCCGTGCCACCCTGATTCCGATTCTGGCGGTACCGATCGCCATCATCGGTACCTACATCGGTATTCTGGCACTGGGCTTTTCCACCAACATGCTGACCCTGTTCGGCATGATCCTCGCCATCGGTCTGGTTGTGGATGACGCCATTATCGTGGTTGAAAGCGTGGAGCATAACATGGCCGCCTTCGGCATGACGCCCTTGGCAGCGGCGCGGAAGGCTATGGATGAACTGACCGGGGCGCTGATAGCCATCGTGCTGGTCCTCGGTTCGGTCTTCCTGCCGACCGCTTTTCTGGGGGGGATGACCGGCACACTCTACAAACAGTTTGCCGTTACCATCGCCATCTCCATGGTGCTGTCCGGTGTGGTGGCCCTGACGCTTTCGCCCGCCCTTGCGGCCAGAATCCTCAAGCCGGGACATGGTGAGAAAAAGGGGTTCTTCAAATGGTTTGAAACCGGTTTCAGTCTCCTGACCGACCGGTATGTCGGCGGTGTCCGCTGGCTGATCGGTCACAGGAAAATCGGTCTTTCTCTCTTTGCCGGGGTCGTGGTCACCCTGCTGCTGCTCTTCAAGATTGTACCGGGCAGCTTTGTGCCGGAGGAAGATCAAGGGTACCTTTTTCTGGGCAATATCATGCCTGATGCCACCAGCCTTGAACGGACAACCGCCGTCGGCGACCGGGCCGTGCAGCTGGCCAGGAGTAATCCCGCCATGGGTGACATTACCCAGATCGACGGCTACAGCCTTCTGGACAGCAGTGTCATGAGCAATTCCGGCGTACTCTTTGCCGCTCTCAAGCCCTACAGCCAGCGCGAGGGAAAAGGGAGCGACTCTTTCAGTACGGTCAAGGATCTGGGACGCAAGCTGTACAGTATCAAAGAGGGTATTGTCTTTCCGATTAATCCCCCTTCCATTCCTGGCCTCGGCACGACCGGCGGTTTTGAGTTTTATATTCAGAACAAGGGGAGCGGTTCCCCCCAGGAGCTTGACAAGATCACCAAGCAGTTCATTGCGGAAACCCGCACGCACAAAGAGCTGGCCGGTGTTTCGACCACCTTTTCCTCCGGCCGGCAGCAGCTCTACCTTGACGTAGACCGGACCCAGGCCGAACTTCTGGGGATTCCTGTCTCCACGATTTATGACACCTTGCAGGCGTATTTCGGCTCATCGTATGTGGGGCAGTTCCTCCAGTATGGCCGGATTTGGCAGGTGATTCTGCAGTCGCAGCCGGAATATCGCAATACACCGGAAAACCTGACCCAGGCGTACGTCCGATCCACCAGCGGCGCCATGGTGCCGCTCTCGGCAGTGGCTACAATCAGATACGTGGCCGGCCCCAGCCTGCTCCCCCGCTTCAACGGGTTCCCGTCCGCCAAGCTGAACGGCAACCAGGCTCCCGGATACAGCTCCGGTCAGGCCATTGCGGCCATGGAACAGGTGGCACAAAAGGTTCTGCCGGAGGGGTACGGATTTTCCTGGTCCGGCCAGGCCTTTGAGGAGAAAAAAGCGGGCGGTACCTCCACAATCGCTTTTGCCTTTGGTCTGATCATGGTGTTTCTGATTCTGGCGGCTCAGTACGAAAAGTGGTCGCTGCCGGTGGGCGTCGTGCTTTCTGTCCCTTTTGCGATCTGCGGTGCCCTGCTGCTGACCTGGGCGCGCGGCCTTGAAAACGATGTCTATTTTCAGGTCGGGCTGGTGACGCTGGTGGGGCTGTCGGCCAAGAACGCCATTCTGATCATCGAGTTTGCCACGGACAACCTGCGCAAAGGGATGGCCCCTGCCGAGGCGGCCATCGAGGCGGCCCGTCTGCGCCTGCGCCCCATCGCCATGACCTCGCTGGCCTTTATCCTCGGGTGCGTCCCCATGGCATTCGCCACCGGTGCCGGAGCCAACAGCCTGCGCTCTATCGGTACCGGAGTTATCGGCGGCATGCTGGCCTCAACACTGGTGGCCTCCTTTTTTGTTCCGCTGTTCTTTGTGCTGCTGGAGTCGGCCGGCGGAATCTTCTCACGGAAAAAGACCGCTGCCGAAGCCCTGAAGGAAAACGTGGAGGCTCCCCATGCGTAACTTCATTGTCGCGATACTTGCCATGCTGCTTGCAGCCTGCACGGTCGGCCCCGAATATGTCAAACCCGAGGTTCAGCTGCCGGCAACCTGGCGGGTTGATTACAGTACGGCCGCAGAACTGTCTAATGCCGCCTGGTGGAAACTCTTTGGCGATCCGGTTCTCGACGATCTGATCCAGGGCGCAGTTACTGAAAACCTTGACCTCAAAATTGCCACCGCCAGAGTTGACCAGTTTCTGGGTGCGCTGGACGTATCCCGATCCCAGTATTTCCCGCAGATCGGTGCTGCAGTGAGCGCCGGAACCAAGCGGTTGTCAGGGGCAACAGCCGAATCCTACCAGGGGGCACTCAATGCGTCATGGGAACTGGATCTCTGGGGCAGAATCAGACGCTCGAACGAGGCTGCCCAGGCAGAGATTCTCTCCAGTGAGGCGGGCCGCCGGGCTGTTCTCATGACACTGGTCAGTAACGTGGCGGGGAGCTATGTTGCTCTGCTCGGCTTCGATCGGCAGCTGGAGATAGCCAGGGAAACTGAACGCGCATACGCAGAAAGTCTGCGGCTTTTCAAGCTCCGCTACCAGTATGGCACTATTTCCGAGCTGTCTCTGAATCAGGTTGAGTCGCAGTACGAATCTGCCCGTCAGGCTATTCCACAATATGAATCAGTGATCCGGCAGCAGGAAAATCTTATCTCATTGCTGCTGGGGCGCACGCCGGGGGCGATACGACGCGGAAAAACCTTCGGTCAGCTGACGCCTCCCGGCATACCGGCCGGCCTCCCGTCAACCCTGCTCGGGCGGCGTCCGGATATCATCCAGGCAGAGCAGGCTCTTGTTGCTGCCAATGCCCGGATCGGTGTCGCCACGGCAGCCTATTTCCCGACTATTTCTCTGACCGGACTGCTGGGTGTTACCAGCAGCGATCTGGGCAAGCTGTTTTCATCGAACAGTGATGTCATGTCTCTGACCGGTTCCGTTGCCGCACCGCTGGTTACGTTCGGTGCCATCTCCGGTAAGGTAAAACAGAGCGAGTCGCTGCAGCTACAGGCACTGTTGGCGTATCGTCAGACAGTGTTGGGTGCACTTCGTGAAGTTGAAGACGCCTTGATCAAATCTGCCAAGGGGCGCGAACATGTCGAGTCCCAAAAGGCCCAGATAAAGGCGCTGGGTAATTACGCACGCCTTTCGCGGCTCCAGTTTGAAGCGGGCACCGCCGGTTATCTGCAGGTGCTGGATTCAGACCGGTCCCTCTTTGCCGGCCAACTGGCACTGGTGCAGGGAGAGATTGACGTGCTTTCCTCCCTCATATCGGTGTATAAGGCGATGGGTGGTGGCTGGATAGACAGTGCGGAATCATTGGGGAATACACCAAAGAGCTTCCAGCGGACGAACTGATCTCATTCAGTAAATTTCACAGATTGTCTGAGGCGGCATGACAGAACGGGAGGCAGCACGGTGACAGAACTATCGAATAATTCTGCAAAGGGGAACAGCGGCGATATTCGACGTGGGGTTGGAGTTGAAGATCTCATACAGGCCATTCGTGATCATCTGCACTTCACTCTGGCACGGCCAGAGCAGCATGCCTCACGTAATGACTGGTACATTGCCCTGTCCTATACCGTGCGCGACAGGATGCTTGATGACTGGATAAAATCACTGCAGCACCTGTACCGTAGTAAATTAAAGATAGTCAGCTACCTTTCCGCAGAGTTTCTTATGGGGCCGCATCTGGGCAACAACCTGGTCAATCTGGGCATGATGGATTCTGCACGTCGGGCGGTGTCGGCTCTGGGACGGGATCTGGACGACCTGCTGGCGCAGGAAGAGGAGCCTGGTCTTGGCAATGGTGGACTTGGCAGACTTGCTGCCTGTTACCTGGACTCCATGGCTACCCTGAAGGTTCCGGCAATCGGCTATGGTATTCGCTACGAATTTGGTATTTTTGACCAGGAGATCCGGGACGGCTGGCAGGTGGAGAAGACCGACAAGTGGCTGCGCCTCGGCAATCCGTGGGAGATCTGTCGTCCGGAGATCACCTACAAGGTCAGTTTTGGCGGTTATACCGAGTACTACCACAACGGGGAGGGGCGGCAGCTTGCCCGCTGGGTTCCAAGCCAGGTGGTAAAAGGTCTCGCCTATGACACTCCCATATCCGGATTCCGCTCCGGAGTTACCGACCTGCTCAGGCTTTGGAAATCAGTCGCGGTGGAATCGTTTGATTTCGGGGCATTCAATGCCGGTAACTATTTCCAGGCCGTTGACGAAAAGGTCCTCTCCGAGACTATTTCAAAAGTTCTGTATCCCAATGACGAACCGCAGTACGGCAAGATGCTTCGCCTGTCCCAGCAGTATTTCTTTGTTTCCTGCTCTCTGCAGGATATGCTGCGAATCCAGCTGATCAGGGGGGGTGGCATCATTGATTTTGCAGAGAGCTTTGCCGTGCAGCTTAATGATACCCACCCCTCTATTGCGGTGGCTGAGCTGATGCGGCTTCTGCTGGATGAATATCTGCTTGAGTGGGACGAAGCCTGGGAAATAACCCGGCGCACCATGGCCTACACCAACCACACCCTGCTGTCCGAAGCTCTGGAAAAGTGGCCTCTGCCGCTCTTTTCCTTTCTGCTGCCCCGCATTCTGGAAATAATCTACGAAATCAACCGGCGCTTTCTTGATGAGGTGCGTCACCGTTTCCCCTGGGATGATGACCGGGTTTCCCGGCTGTCGCTTATTGATGAGAGCGGTGAAAAGTACGTCCGCATGGCCAACCTGGCTTGTGTCGGAAGCCATGCCATCAACGGTGTGGCGGCGCTGCATACAGAACTGCTGAAAGAGACCGTGCTGAAGGATTTTTATGAACTTTCCCCGGAAAAGTTTCATAACATCACAAACGGTGTCACCCCCCGTCGCTGGATGCTGCTGAGCAATCCGGGTCTGACCCGCCTGATCACGGGAAAAATCGGTGACGGCTGGATGACTGATACCGGAGAACTCCGTAAGCTGGAGCCATTTGCCACCGTTCCTGCCTTTCAGGATGCCTGGCGGAAGGTGAAGGAGGAGAACAAGCGGCTCCTGGCTGCGGTGATCAAGAAGCGCACCGGCATCAGCGTTGATCCGACCTCGCTCTTCGATGTGCAGGTAAAGCGGATTCACGAGTACAAGCGGCAGCACCTTAACGTGTTCCATATTATCGCTCTGTATAACCGGATCAAACGGAATCCCGGGGCGTACGTTACGCCGCGTACCTTCATTTTCGGCGGTAAGGCTGCTCCCAGCTACAGTACGGCAAAGCTGATCATAAAATTTATCACCTCTGTCGGCGATGTGGTGAACAATGACCCCGATGTTGCGGGACGCCTCAAGGTGGTGTTCTTCCCTGACTTTAACGTGACTAATGGCCAGTTGATCTATCCGGCAGCCGACCTTTCGGAACAGATATCCACCGCCGGAAAGGAAGCTTCAGGTACCGGCAACATGAAATTTTCCATGAACGGCGCCCTTACCATCGGCACCCTGGATGGAGCCAATGTGGAGATTCGGCAGGAAGTGGGCGCGGAAAACTTCTTCCTCTTCGGTCTCACCGCTCCCGAGGTTCAGGAGTGCAAAAACCGGGGATATACCCCCCGCCGCCTGTACGAGGAAAACGACGAACTGCGTGAGATAATCGACCAGATTGCCGGCGGCCGCTTTTCAGGGGGGCATGCCGGGCTCTTTCAGCCCCTGGTGGATAACCTCCTGGATCGCGACGAGTATCTGCTGCTGGCTGATTTCACCGCCTACCTTGACTGTCAGGAGCGGGTGAGTACCGCCTTCAGGGATCAAAACAGCTGGACGAGGATGTCCATCCTGAACGTCGCCCGTATCAGCACATTCTCCTCCGACCGCGCAATCCGTGAATACTGCGAAAATATCTGGCACACCAACAGCAAGGAATGAATCAGGAGGTACGCTATGCAATTACTACGTCTTTTCAGTCTACTTACGCTGGTTCTGATGACAGTCAGCACCAGCGTTGCCGGCGAGTCGTTTATCATCGGAGTGGCGCCTCATACCAGTGCCCGGGTGATTCTTGAGATGTATCAGCCGCTGCGCCTGCATATGGAAAAGGCGCTTGGCACGCCTGTGGCTATTGTGACGGCACCGGATTTTGATATGTTTGCGCGTCGCGGGCTTGCCCAGGAGTACGATCTTGCCGTCACCACCGGTCATCAGGCACGTCTCTTTCAGACAGATGCCGGCTATATCCCGCTGCTGACCTATAAGGCTGATTTCAGAGCGGTGGCGCTTGTTGCTGCAAAAGGGCCGATAAAACACCCCTCTGACCTGAAGGGGAAGGATGTCCTTGGTTTGAGCCAGGCCTCCCTTGTGACTCTGTGGGGGCAGCACTGGCTGGCGGAAAACAGGGTAGGGGCAAAGCAGATGAAATTCGTCAGTGCCTCTGACAGTGTTGCTCAGCTTGTGGCTGCGGGTGACGCTGCAGCGGGATTCACCTCTCTGGCAAATTATCAGAAACTCTTGCCTGCGCTGCGGAGTCAGTTGCGGATTCTGGGTGAAAGTTCATCCATGGCGGGACGCGTGTATGTGTTGAACAAACGGCATGCTGCCATGCAGAAGAAGATAGACGCCGCGTTGTGGGCTTTTGCAGAAACTCCGGAAGCAAAAAAATACTTTGATACCAATTCGCTGGCCGGTTATCGCAAGCTTCACCCCAATGAGCTGAAAGAGATGGACCGCTACGCCAACGAGGTGAGAAAGGTTTTGAACAGCAGCGAGAAATGATGCCCCCGCATTTTCCGGTTTTCTTCGTCACTCTATGCAGACCCACCTCGAACTTTCCATTCCGGTGGTGGGTCTGTCATTTTTGACCGTTTGTCGCCCACACCCAAAATAGGCATTATCACCGAAACCACGCGCCGTTCTTGACTTTCCAGCCCACCTTTGGCAGTATGTCACACATGAAAAAACTGACCAGGCAAATACATATCGGCGGGGTGGCAATCGGCGGAGACGCACCCTGTTCCGTTCAATCCATGTGCAGTACCGACACCCGTGACATTCCCGCAACGGTTGCCCAGATCAATGAACTTGCCGAAGTCGGCTGTGAAATCGTCCGGTGTGCGGTACCTGATCTGGAAGCTGCCCTCGCCTTGTCTCAGATCAAGCGGATGAGCCCGATTCCGGTGGTTGCCGATATCCATTTTGACTACAAGCTGGCTCTGCAGGTTCTTGAGGGGGGGATTGACGGCCTTCGCCTCAATCCCGGCAATATCGGAGAAAAGTGGAAAGTTGCCGAAATTGTCGCGTCTGCTGCCGAGCGCAAGGTGCCCATTCGCATCGGTGTCAATGCCGGCTCTCTCGAAAAGGAACTGCTGCAGCGGTACGGGCATCCCTCTGCTGAAGCTATGGTGGAGTCGGCCATGGGCCATATCCGTATTCTGGAAGATCTGAACTACCCGGAAATAAAGGTTTCCCTTAAGGCATCGGATGTCATGAAAACGGTTGCCGCGTACCGGCTTTTTTCGGAGCGCTCTGATTACCCGCTGCATATCGGTATTACCGAAGCGGGCACGCTGTTTTCCGGGACGATAAAATCATCGGTCGGTCTTGGTATTCTGCTGGCGGACGGGATCGGCGATACCATGCGGGTTTCGCTGACCGGTGAGCCGCGGGACGAAGTGCGGGTCGGCTATGATATCCTGAAAGCCCTCGGCTTGCGCCAGCGCGGGGTGAACTTTGTGTCCTGTCCTACCTGTGGACGCTGCCAGATTGACCTTATTCGTGTTGCAGAAGATGTTGAAAAGAGACTTCAGGGCGTAAGCCAGCAGATTACAGTTGCGGTCATGGGGTGCGCGGTTAACGGTCCGGGTGAAGCACGAGAGGCTGATGTCGGTATTGCCGGAGGGAAAGGGGAGGGGCTTGTTTTCCGCCGAGGTGAAATTGTTCGTAAGGTGCCGGAAGACAAGTTGGCTGATGCCCTGATGGAAGAAATACTAAAATTATCTGGAGACGTTTAATGCTGTATTCGCGCTATTTTATACCGACCATCAAGGAAACTCCGTCTGATGCCGAGGTGGTTTCCCATCAGTTGATGCTGCGTGCCGGAATGATCCGCAAGCTTGCCTCCGGGATTTACAATTATTTGCCCCTTGGCTTGCGCTCAATTCGCAAGTTTGAGAACATCGTACGTGAAGAGATGGACCGGTCCGGTGCAATCGAAATGTTGATGCCGAGCGTCCAACCGGCTGAACTTTGGCAGGAATCCGGTCGCTGGGCGTTTTATGGCAAGGAACTGCTGCGATTCAAAGACCGTAAGGATGCTGAGTTTTGTATGGGACCGACCCATGAAGAGGTCATCACTGATATGGTTCGGCGTGAGATAAAAAGCTATCGTCAGATGCCGATAAACTTTTATCAGATCCAGGGTAAGTTCCGAGACGAAATACGTCCCCGCTTCGGCTTGATGCGCGGCCGGGAGTTCATCATGAAGGATGCCTACTCCTTTGACGTTGACAGCTCTGCCGCCGACCTTTCCTACACCAAGATGTTTGATGCGTACATGCGCATTTTCGAACGGTGCGGACTTAATTTCAGAGCGGTCGAAGCCGATACCGGCAGCATTGGCGGCTCTTCGTCCCATGAGTTCATGGTGCTGGCAGATTCAGGGGAGGATGCCATTGTCTCCTGTGATGCCTGCCGGTACGCCGCAAATGTGGAGAAGGCTGAATCACCTTTGTTTACAGCTGGATATGATTCAAACAATGAACCATTGCAGAAGGTTTCAACCCCGGACATGAAAACTATTGCCGATGTTGCCGCGTTTCTGAATGTTGCTGCTGATCAAACCGTAAAGACACTTGTGTACGCATCTGACAGCGGCGAGCTGGTCATGGCGCTGCTGCGCGGCGATCATGAACTTAACGAACTCAAGCTCAAGAATCACCTGGGGTGGGATGAAATCCAGATGGCGACGGAAGAGCAGATTTTCGCCTGTACCGGCTCTCCTGTCGGTTTTCTTGGCCCCATCGGGCTGGTCATGGATATTCCGGTCATAGCAGACAATGTGGTCCAGGGGATGAGCTCTGTTGTTCTGGGCGCCAATGAAAAGGATGTGCACTGCATCAATGCCCGGCGTGGCCGTGACTTCGAGGTTACCCGCTTTGCGGATATCCGTACTGTTGAGGCTGGCGATGCCTGTCCCCGCTGTGCGAGCGGCAAGCTGGAAATGTGGCGCGGCATTGAAGTCGGGCATGTTTTCAAGCTCGGGACCAAATATTCCAAAGCACTTAATGCCACCTATCTTGATGCCAATGGCAAAGAACAGGTTATTTTCATGGGATGCTACGGTATCGGCATCGGCCGCACTGTTGCTGCCGCGATTGAGCAGAACCATGACGAACACGGCATCATATTCCCCCTGCCGATTGCTCCGTTTCACTGTTCGGTGGTTGCAGTCAATACCAAAGATGCCGCAGTCATGAGCGCCGCCGAAGAGATCTACTCGCATCTCGGAAAATCCGGCGTTGAGGTGCTTTTTGACGATCGTGATGAACGACCGGGAGTGAAGTTCAAGGATAATGATCTGATTGGCATTCCGCTCCGGATTGTGGTCGGCAGCAAGGGCCTCGCCGAAGGGAAGGTCGAGATGAAAATCCGTGCGACCGGTGAAGTTCTTTCACTGCCGCTGGATGAAGTGACAGCAACGGTTACGCAACTGATAGATGCAGCATTGGCTTACAAGAAATAACCACCACCGCCAACGCGAGGTTTAGTAATGCAGTCAAGTCAGATTTGGGATCCCCAGCACGAGTGTATGCCTCGTGAAGAGCTTGAGCAGTTCCAGCTGGAGCGCCTTCAGGCAACGTTAAATCGTGTGTACAAGAATGTGCCCTGCTACCGCACCAAGTTCAATGATCTCGGCATCGTCCCTGAAGACGTGTATTCCCTGTCTGATCTGTCGAAGCTCCCCTTTACAACCAAGGAGGATCTGCGGCGCAACTACCCGTACGGTATGTTTGCGGTACCGCTGCGTGAAGTTGTCCGGATTCACTCGTCGTCCGGTACCACCGGTAAGCCGACTGTTGTCGGCTATACCAAAAATGACCTCAGAATGTGGTCCAACCTGGTGGCTCGCATCATGACAGCTGCCGGCGTTACTCACGACGATGTTGTGCAGATAGCGTTCGGTTACGGCATGTTTACCGGTGCCTTCGGTCTTCATTACGGTTCTGAGACGATCGGTGCCGCAGTGATTCCCATGAGCGGCGGCAACAGCGACAAGCAGATCATGATCATGCAGGATTACAAGTCTACCGCGCTTGTCTGCACGCCGAGTTACGCGGTCACCCTCGCAGATCTGATCGACAAGCAGGGCATTGACCCACGGACACTTTCCCTCAAAGTCGGTCTTTTTGGCGGCGAGCCGTGGTCCGAGGCTTTGCGCAGTGAAATTGAAGCGCGCCTCCAGATTATTGCCACCGATAATTATGGCCTGTCCGAAATTATCGGCCCCGGTGTGGCGGGTGAGTGCCGTTATAAAAACGGCATGCATATCGCCGAAGATGCCTTTATTGCTGAAATAATCGACCCTGAAACCTGCAGGGTGCTCCCGCCGGGAAGTGTCGGAGAACTGGTGCTGACATCAATCAGCAAGGAAGCCTTTCCGATGATCCGTTACCGCACTCGGGATATTACCAGTCTTGATTATACTCAGTGCGAATGCGGTCGGACCATGGTCAGGATGAAAAAGACCTCGGGGCGCTCTGATGACATGCTGATTATCAAGGGGGTCAATGTTTTTCCCTCTCAAATCGAAGAGGTTCTGCTCGCGATTGAGGGATGTGAGCCGCACTACCAGCTGGTTGTTGATCGTAAAGGTGCGCTGGATGTTCTGGAGGTCTGCATTGAGGTGCGTGAAAACATTTTCTTTGATGAAATGAAAAAACAGCGCGCGTTTCTTGATATGGTGGGCAAGAGAATCGATTCTGTTCTGGGAGTCGGGGTTACGGTACGACTGGTGGAACCGGACAGTATATCGCGCCATGAGGGGAAGGCCCAGAGAGTCATTGACAAACGGAAAGTCTGATATAGCCGTTTGTCCGATACACAGCTAAAACCGCCCATCAGCTGTTATGCTGATGGGCGGTTTTATTCTGACACCTTAAATTTCGATACAACAAATCGTTAGAAGCATAACGAAATAAACGGCAGTAAAAGACAGGGAACCAATGACTACCAGAAAACAATCTGCAGGCGACATTATTGAAGCTCGCTGTACCAAGTGTCGCGAAGTGCTGAATCACAGAATCGTTGCCATGGTAGAAGGAAAAGTTGTACGGGTTGAGTGCAATACCTGCCAGGGTGTTCACAATTATTATCCGCCACCAGTCGTTAAGGTGGCGAAAATTCCCAAGAATCCTGCCGGAAGTAAAGCCCGCGCAACCTCTGCAACCCCGCGCGCCGCAAAGAAGGATCCCGTAGAAATCGAGCGTGAAGAATGGGCAGCACTTTCCCCTGCCTTCGACCATGATAAAGCGGTTCCGTATGACATGAACAGCAGATTTCCGGTCAGGCGCCTGGTGCTTCACCCTCTGTTCGGCATCGGTATTGTCAGGGCGGTCATTGTGCCGAACAAGATGCAGGTACTCTTCAAAGACGGTATCAAACTGCTTCGCTGTTTCTGTATGTAACTCAACGAATTTAGCCTTGATTTATACGGCTGTTTGCATTACTAACTAGCCAATACCGTATACACTGCTGCGCTCTGCGGCTACTCACAATCTGAAAGGAGAGCACCGATGTCTGTCAAACCCTTTGTTTATCAGGATCCGTTTCCGCTTGCGAAAGACGAAACCAAATACCGTAAAATTGAAGGTTCGGAGAAATATATACTTGTTGAGAAGTTTTCCGATACAGACGTTGTGCGTGTCTGTCCTGAAGCGCTCTCAATTCTGGCCAATGAAGCCATGAAAGATGTTTCTTTCCTGCTTCGTCCTGCTCACAATGAGCAGGTTGCCAAAATTCTGAGCGACCCGGAAGCATCCATGAATGACAAGGGTGTTGCTCTTGCCTTTCTGCGCAATGCCGAGATCGCCGCCCAGTTTGATCTGCCGGTCTGTCAGGATACCGGCACGGCGACAGTGGCTGCAAAGAAGGGGCAACAGATCTGGACCGGAGTTAAGGACGAAGAGTGGCTGTCCAAAGGGATTTACAAAACCTATACGGAAGAGAACCTGCGTTACTCCCAGACCGTTGCACTCGATATGTACGAAGAGATCAACACCGGTACCAACCTGCCTGCCCAGATCGATATTCTGGCAACAGACGGTGATTACTACAAGTTTGTGTTCATGGCCAAAGGGGGCGGTTCCGCCAACAAAACCATGCTGTACCAGGAAACAAAGGCGCTGCTGACACCGGAAAAGCTGTTCAAATTTCTCGTTGAAAAGATGAAGTACCTTGGCACCGCTGCCTGCCCGCCGTATCACATCGCCTTTGTCATCGGCGGGACCTCTGCCGATGCCTGCATGAAAACGGTCAAGCTGGCCACAGCCAAGGAACTGGACGGCCTGCCGACCAGCGGCAATGCTCACGGTCAGGCGTTCCGTGATGTGGAGCTTGAGGACCGGCTGCTGGAGGCCGCCCAGAAGCTCGGTATCGGCGCCCAGTTCGGCGGAAAATATTTTGCCCATGATGTCCGGGTTATCCGCCTGCCGCGCCACGGCGCTTCCTGCCCGGTCGGTATGGCTGTGTCCTGTTCGGCTGATCGCAACATCAAGGCGAAAATCACCAAAGACGGCCTGTTTGTGGAAGAAATGGACCGCAATCCGGGCCGTTTGATTCCCGCCCAGTATCGCGGCAAGCATGAGCATGGCGTCAAGATCGACCTGAACAAGCCGATGAAGGAAATTCTGGCGGAACTGTCCAAGCATCCGGTGTCCACGCCACTCCTGCTGTCCGGCACGATTGTGGTCGGTCGTGACATTGCCCACGCCAAGTTCAAGGAAATCATGGATAGCGGCAAGCCGCTTCCCGAGTATCTTCTCAACCACCCCATCTATTACGCCGGCCCTGCTAAAACACCCGCAGGGAAAGCGTCCGGCTCCTTTGGCCCCACCACAGCCGGCCGCATGGATTCGTATGTTGATGAGCTGCAGTCCAAGGGGGGATCATTGATCATGATTGCCAAAGGGAACCGCAGCCAGCAGGTGACCGATGCCTGTAAGAAATTCGGTGGTTTCTACCTCGGTTCCATCGGCGGCCCGGCGGCTGTTCTGGCTGAGGAAAACATCAAAAAAGTTGAATGCATCGATTTCCCTGAACTGGGGATGGAAGCGGTCTGGAAGATTGAAGTAGAGAATTTCCCGGCATTCATTCTGGTTGATGATAAGGGAACGGACTTTTTTAAACAGCTTGGTTTGTAGAATCAGCTGACCATTTGTATAAGAAAAGCCCCGACTGCCATGCGGTCGGGGCTTTTCTTTATTGCTGCAACGCTGCAGCAAGCGGCCCGTATACCCGTTCCGCCAGCGCAGACAGCTCATCACCCCACGGCTCCTCGCCGCCAAAACAGAGAGAAACCGCTTGATTGTCCCGTTCTCCCGGAACAGATCTCCGTTGATCTCCCCGCCAGCAGGTTTCGGCCTTGTGCTGATCTCCTCTGGAAACTGCCCATGAGGTTTCTGGAAAAAACCGGAGTGGTTGCTGCATCCCTTCGCAATACAACTCCAGAAGATCCGCCAGTATGTCGGCAGCACAATTGACCGGCGGCAGCTCCAGTGACGTGTCGGATGCAATCATTCGGCTGTGAACCGGATAGCCGGGCGCCGGTGTGACATTCAGCAGCAGGTGCTCAAGCCATATGGCAAGGCGGTCCTTCCCTTTCAGTGCCGCACAGCGCCAGCGCAGGTGCGTGCCGCTCCGACAGTTTTCAATATGGGCAGTGAGGGTCAGGGAGCCATGGGTAAACTGTACTGAGAAGGATTCCAGCGGGGTGCCACGGTGTGGCGAAACGGTTTCGGCAAACTGGCGGCTTGACTCCCAGACAGGCTCAAATACCGCCCTGCCGGCTGACAGCGGCGGTAGAACCCCGCGAGAGCGTGCTGCGGACAGGCAGCTGTCAAAGTCAGCTCCTTCCAGCAGTCGGCTGACCAGTTCCTGTGAAAGTGTGTAGCGCGCCAGTGAATCCAGAGCAAACGGTTCGGCATCATCAGGCTCGTCAGCCGGGTTGAACGGAGTAATCCGGAGCCGCTGCTCAAGGAACGCGGCGCACGGATTAGCCAGAAAACGGGCCAGAGTGTGCAGATCAATCTCCCGGGGTACTGTACGGTCAAACGGCAACGGTTGTTGAAGAAACTCCCGGCCGGTGAGTCCGGTTACCCGTCCGGCTTCCAGAGCCAGGCAGCTTTCACGGTCATAACTGAAATAATGTGCAGGGTCATGACCGTTAAAGTAGAGCGGGCTGAACCCCTGAAGCCGGTGCCGGACAAGAACTGAAGCCGGGGTTACTCCATCCGGACCGACACATCCGTTGGTGACATAGTCCATGAGTTCTGCAACCAGGATTGAGGGTGGTATGGTGCTGTTGTCGCGGTTGTTCTGGCCATTGTAGCTGATGCAGAGACGATCTTCTGCTGCCATGAGCGCCTCAAGGAACAGATAGCGGTCCTCATCCCGCAGAGACCGGTCACCCCGTCTGCGGGGGGCATTCATCAGGCTGAATCCGGGCGGTGTTTCCGTGCGGGGGAATTCGCCGTCATTCATGCCGGCCAGCCAGAGCACTCTCATCGGGATACTCCGCATCGGCAGCATTGCACAAAATGTGATAGAACCGCCCATAAAGCCGTATCCGCCACCGCTCCTGGAAAGTGTTTCGGTAAGGTGGTCCCGCACAGCATCACGAGCCATCGGCCGTGTGAAACCATGGACAGTACTGGCCTCCCGGAGCGAGTTGAGTGCTTTGGCGACGGTAAGCGGTCCTGTCGTGTCACCTTCGTCCGGTGCTAACATACAGAGTGCGGTTGAAGTGAGAACATCTGCCCATGACGTTAGTGTGCGCTGCACACTCAAACGGGTGGAACAGTCCCGGACGGCGGAGACAAACTCTGTCAGTTTTCCCAGTGTTGCTGCCTGTTGTCCTGTTGAGGCGGGGTAGGGGAGTATGTCGTTGAAGGTGGCAGAATCTGCCGGTGACATGGCGTAGCCGAGAAGCAGTCTGTCCAGACCGGCTTGCCAGCTGAACTCGGAATAGTGCGGGAATCCGAGATCGGCACGGTGGTCGGCGTCCAGTCCCCAGCGCACTGTGCAGTCAGTCAGCCAGGTTCTGATGGTAGCGAGTTCATCTCCGTCAACGGTAAACCGGCGCATAACCGCCGGGGTTTCCAGAAGTCCCAGCATTTCGTTGAGGGTAAAACGGCCGGATAACGAATCAATGAGTGTGAGGAACGCGTCAACAAAAAGGCTTTCCCGGCGGATACTCCGGTCGGCGATCGTATAGGGGAGCGGCGGACGTCTGGACGAGCGGGTGTTAAACACTGAGCTGATATAGGGGGCGTATAGTTCAATGTTCGGGATCATGACAACAATGTGGCGCGGTTCCAGTCCGGGCAGTTCATCAAACTGGGCCAGCAGATTGTCGTACAAAACCTCCATTTCACGCAGTGGCCCATGACACGAGTGGATCTGCAGTGAGCGGTCTGCCTCGGTAACCAGCCACTTTTCGCTGCATGCCGGACGATCTGTCAACGTACGGATGTCATTTTGAATGGCTGCAAGGAGGGTCGTGGCGGGTGCCGCATGGTGAGGCGCGTCATCCAGCTCTTCCACCTCAAAACTGTAATTGAGCAGTGATTCAAAAAACTCCTGTCCCAGAGTGCCGAAGGAAGACAGCAGAGGGTTTCCGGTTTCATAATATTCTTCCGCTTCTTCCGGAAGCGTTGTCTTCAGTGCCCGCCGTGATTGTTCCTTTTCGGATATGATGGTTCCCCAGTACTGCCCGCAGGGGTTGAGCAGATAACAGGTGACGTCACAGTACGCAGAAAGCAGCCGCAGGGCTTCAAGGTGGAACGGGGGCAGGTAGGATATGCCAAAGAGACTGATCCGGCGCGGTAACGTACCGTGTGGTGCTGCACGGCGGGAAACGTGATTATGCAGCCCCTTCAGCAGCGCTGCCCGGTGGCTGCCGATGCAGTCGTGGTTAATTGCCCGCCAGAGCTGTGCCTGCCAAACGTTGTCGTTGCCCTCATCCCAGGAAAGAATCTTCTCAGGCCGGAAGATGGTGTATTGATCGAAACAGTCGGCGATCGACCGGGAGATCTGCATGGTACGCCGGTCATCCCGGCCGCCGCCAAGATAGGCTGCAACCGGCTCGAAGCCCTCCTGCCGTGAGAGGGACGGTAGTTGCGAAGCGACGCGCCAGGTGAGTGCGTTGCGGGTAAAAGCGGTGGATGAATATGATCCGGGCAGTACGGCTCTGAAGCAGCGGTCAAGAAGGTCGTTGGGAAAACTGAACTCAAGGCCGGCAGATACCCCCAGACGGGTGGCCAGCTCCATGGCAATCCAGCGGGCCATGCCATGACTGAGAATGACGACGCTCTCATTTTCAAGGGGTGACAGAGGCGAGGAGCGGAGGTTGTCGGCAAATACTTCCAGCAGACGGTGCTGTGAACGGCTGGTTATAAGTCGAAGTGTCCGCATACCCGGAACTATACCGGAATTGGCTGGACAAACAAGCAGGAATTACGGTATGTGAACGTAAAATTAACGGAGGTACTTCATAGTGCTCAAAAGCATGACCGGATATGGCAAAGGGGAACTATCCACCCCGCTCGGTACATTTCTGGTCGAAATTCGTTCAGTCAACCATCGCTATGGCGAAATTTCAGTACGTCTGCCACGATCGTTTTATCAATTTGAAAACGATATTAAGCGTCTGGCTTCCGTAACATTGAAGCGTGGCAAAATCGACATTTCCGTGCAGTGGGATGAATCTGCCGCTGCTGTTGCACTCCCGCAGCTGGATATGGCCGTTGCGCGGGGCTTCTTTGAAGCATACACCCGGTTGGCTAAAGAGCTCAATCTGCCGCAGGATGCACCTCTTTCGTACATCATGTCACAAAAGGGTGTGATGAAAGAGGTGGCCGGCGCGGCTCTGGATGAGACTGAGCTGCAGCCGCAGCTGTTGGCGGCGGTGGAGGCCGCCGTGGCGGCACTTGACGCCATGCGGACCCGGGAAGGTGAGGCACTTGCCCGTGACCTGCGGGGCAGACGTCAGCAGGTTGCCGAGTGGGCCGCCTCAGTAGGGGGGCGCACCGCACAGGTTGTCGGGGAATATCGGCAGAAATTGAAGACCCGTCTGGATCAGCTGCTTGACGGCGCTGAAATGGATGAGGGGAGGCTGGCACAGGAGGTTGCGCTGTTGGCCGACCGCTGCGACATAACCGAAGAGCTGGTCCGGCTGTCAAGCCATTTCAGCCAGTTTGATGAAGCGCTCTCCAGTGACGAGCCGGTAGGACGAAAGCTTGATTTCCTGATGCAGGAGATGAATCGGGAGATTAACACCGTCGGGTCAAAATCAAATGATGCCGGTATCACAAATCTGGTTATCCAGATCAAAGCTGAAATGGAAAAGATGCGCGAACAGGTGCAGAACGTTGAATGACCTGCAATAAATCTATCAGATAGAGCGAATGTTGAGGCAAATTTGATGAAACGAGAAGGCTTGATACTTATTCTGTCGGCACCATCCGGGGCCGGTAAAACATCCCTCTGTCGGGAACTGTTCAAAACATTTCCCGACATGAAAGAGTCCGTCAGTTATACGACCCGCGCTCCCCGGGCGGGGGAGGTTGACGGGGAGGCGTATCATTTTGTTACCCGTGAAGTCTTTGATTGCATGGTCGCGGACAATGCCTTTGCCGAGTGGGCTGAAGTTCATGGCAACCGGTACGGAACCGCCCTGAGTACTCTTGAAGAGGCGTGGCGCAACGGGGTTGATCTGGTTCTGGATATCGACTGCCAGGGAGCTCGTAAGCTGAAAGAGCAGTTTGATGGCGGTGTGTATGTGTTTATTATGCCGCCCAGCATGGCAGAACTGCGCCGGCGCCTTGAATTCCGCTCTACGGATGCCCAGGAGGTTATTGAGCGGCGTATTGTTCGTGCTGCCGATGAGATCAGGGAAGCCCGGTGGTATGATTATATTATCTTCAAC
>CAIOXL010000103.1 GCA_903862245.1 uncultured Geobacteraceae bacterium
ATCCCATAGATCATTTCGGCCGTTATTGGACGCTGATCAGCGCCAACTATCTCCACGGCGGCATCCTCCACCTGATTTTCAACCTGATGGCACTGAAACAGATTGCCCCCTGGGTGTCCGGCGAATACGGCACCAGCCGCATGTTCACCATTTACACGGTGAGCGGCGTGCTCGGGTATGTGGTTTCCTACGGTGCCGGGGTGCCGTTTACCATCGGCGCTTCGGCGGCCGTCTGTGGTCTGATCGGTGCGCTGCTGTATTTCGGCAAGAGCAGGGGAGGGGCCTACGGGAGTTCGGTGTACCGGGAGGTGAGCGGCTGGGTTATCAGTCTCTTCGTTTTCGGGCTGATTTTTCCGGGGATCAATAACTGGGGGCATGGCGGCGGGATCATCGGCGGCATTGTTGTCGGAGCACTGGTCAGCTACAACGGACGGCGCAGGGAAAACTGGGTTGATCACGGACTGGCGCTGTTGTGCGCTCTGGCAACAGTCGGGGTTCTGGGGTGGGCAGTCATAACGGCGCTCAGCGCCAGTTGAGCGATGGATAAATCTATACCGGTACAGGGCACTAGGTGAATACTCACGAAACGATACAGGCGACCATTTTCAGAAAACACTGGATCTTCGATCTTGATGGAACGCTGACGGTTGCGGTACATGACTTCAAAGCCATCAAGGAGGCGTTGGGTGTTCCTGACGAAGCCGATATCCTGTACCACCTCGATTCTTTACCCCCGGAACAGTCGGCGCAGCTTCACCTGCAGCTTGACACCATAGAACGCGACCTCTCGACACAGGCGGTTGCCGCGCGGGGCGCCGCGGAACTGCTGTCCCAACTGGCTGAAGACGGCTGTGCCATGGGGATACTTACCCGCAATACCCACGAAGTTGCCCGCCTGACTCTGGAGTATGCGGGGCTGGGGGACTTTTTCAGGGAACCGTCATTCATCATCGGCAGATATGATGCGGCCCCCAAACCTGATCCGGAGGGGGCGCTGCAGCTGGCGGCACTCTGGGCCGCGTCCCCGGACGATATCGTTGTCGCGGGTGATTATCTGTATGATCTTCTCTGCGGGAGGAATCTCGGCTCTGCAACGGTGCATGTAGACCCTGCGGGACTGTTTCGCTGGCGTGAGCTGGCTGATATACGGGTAACATCATTGCGGGAACTGGCAGAAATGCGACTTTCAGCATAATTCACTAAAGGATTTCGCACACAGAAAAGGGCTACCCATTCTGAGTAGCCCTTTTTTGTGTGCAACTTCAAGTAGCTATTTAGCTACCGGCAATCCATCACTCTTCCAATCCTCAAAAATCATCTGGGCGATATTCGGATACGCCAGTTTTATCAGTTTGCGATAGGCGTTATAACTCCGCCCCCCTGAATTGCAGTACACAATAATCTGCCTGTTTTTTTCGAGAACTCCCGACCCTGAAGCAAATGTTTCTACCGGAATATTGATCGCCCCCGGTACATGCCCTTCCGCAAACTCCTTGGCGTCACGCACATCCACTACCGTTACCGTCGTCGGTGCCGAATCCAGCAGCGCCTTCACGACAGCCGGCTTGATCTTGCTTGTCTGAACGGTCTTCTCATAATCGGCACCGGTGTAAATCGGGTACCCCTTTTCCTCCCAGACCGGCATGCCATCACTGTAAATCGTAATGTCTTTGTAGCCCATCTTTTGGGCGATCTGGGCCGCTTTGCCGCTCTTGCCGCATTTGATGCCGTTGCAGTAGAACACAAGCTGAGCATCCTTTGGTGCATTCAGCACAGAACTGTCCTTTTCAAGAGCGGACAGAGGAATGCTTACCGCATTCAGGATATGGGCGTCCTGATACTCCTGGGGAGAACGGGCATCAATCAGCAGCAGACCGGCCGGCTTTTTTTCCAGTACCCCCTTGAGCTGTTCACTGGATATCACGGAAAAACCCTCTTTGGTCTTTTCAGCAGCCAGGCAAACAGCATTCAGTGACACCACGAGCAGCACCAGACTTACGAAACGAAACATTTTCATACAGGCTCCTTGATTGTTAGTACCGCAGCAGTTGTTTTAATGACCTATACCATCTGAAGGCGACCCGATGCAATCAAAGCCTTGCCTTTGTCAATCCTTGACCAGAAAGCAGACTCTGTGACAGATTGTAACCCTGTTAGCCTCAGAACAGAGCGGAGCCTTCCCATGTCATTAAATGAGTTCAAGCTGTTTGATACACATCTCCACATCATTGATAGTCGTTTCCCCGTAGTGCCCAACAATGGCTATCTTCCGGATGAGTTCACCTGCAAGGATTACCTCAACCAGATGCATGACTATTCCCTGAGCGGAGGAGTAATTGTATCTGGTTCTTTCCAGGCTTTTGACCAGTCGTATCTCGCAGATGCCCTTAAAACTCTTGGTCCTTCCTTTGTGGGGGTAACTCAATTGCCGGCAAGTGTTTCTGATGAGGAGCTGCTGGAACTCAACAAAATTGGAATACGTGCCATCCGTTTCAATCTCAAACGGGGCGGTTCAGAAGAAATAAACCAGCTTGATAGTATGGCAAGACGGGTCTATGACCTGGTTGGCTGGCATGTGGAACTTTATGTCGATTCCAGAGAACTGGACGGGTTATTTAACACACTGGCAGCTCTGCCTGCTGTCAGTATTGACCATCTTGGTCTTTCAAAAGAGGGATTCGGAACACTGCTCAAGCTTGTTGAACGTGGAGTTCATGTGAAGGCGACTGGTTTTGGTCGAGTTGATTTTGATGTGCGAACCGCTGTTAAGGATATATTTTCTGCTAATCCTGAATCCCTTATGTTTGGCAGCGACCTCCCCTCAACACGAGCACCACGTCCATATGAAGATGGCGATTTTAATCTTGTGGTTGAAGCTTTGGGAAAAGAAAAAGCACAGAAAGTCTTACATGAAAATGCCGTGAAGTTTTACCGACCAGAGCAGAACAGGTAACCGTATTTGTATACCTTGCGACCACATCAGCTTGGTCGCTTTCGCCGGAACTCTGGTCGAATTTACAGCGGAACATCGGTTGCTATCACGTCAGTTTCTTTGGTCGGATTCACCGGAATAACCATTAAGCGGACCGGGTGTTGTCACCGGCCGGTTTAATGCTCATTGAGTTCGCGATTACAGGTTCCAGCAGACACGTTTTGTTAAAAAAATAAGCTTGTTTTTTTAACAAAATTGTTAGAGACTGCTGCCATGACCGCAAGCAAGCAGATCGAAAACAGAATTCACGAGCACGGCCCAGGGTGGGTTTTTTCTCCAGCCGACTTTCTTGATCTCGGCTCCCCGCACACCGTAGGGATGGCGCTGATCCGTATGGTTCGAGAAGGACAGATCCGACGTCTGGCCAGGGGGATTTACGATTTCCCGCGCAAGCATGAGCAGCTGGGGCTTTTATCCCCCTCAGTGGACATGATTGCCGAAGCATTGGCTCGCCGCGACGGTGTCCGTCTCCAACCGTCAGAGGCAACAGCAGCCAATATGCTGCATCTTTCCGAGCAGGTTCCAATGCGGGTTGTCTATGAGACCGATGGCCCCGCCCGAAAGATCAAGGTCGGAACGCTAACCATCCAATTCCGTCGACGGGCACCTCGCAAAATGGCAACAGCCGGAAAGATGAGCGGTCTTGTTTTCGCCGCGTTACGGGGGCTGGGTAAGCGCTATGTAACTCAAGATCAGATCGCTCACCTACGCCAGCTATTGACACAAGAAGATCGCAAACTACTGTTACTTGATTTGCCACAGGCACCAGCCTGGATGCACCCCTTCCTGAGATATATTGCCGGAAATGAGGACAAATGATGATACGTTTTGAGCAACTGCCCACGGAAGAGCGGGCCTTATATCTGCGTGAGGCAGCGGTGCGGCTTAATATGCCGCCGGTAATCGTTGAAAAGAATTATTGGGTCTGCTGGACGCTGCGTGAACTCTTTTCCCTGGGTGAGTTCCTGGGTGAGTTGGGTGAGTTCCGGGGACAGTATATAGAACTATTCGGTATTCTGTTTAGGTCCTGGCTTCTTTGGCCGGAG
>CAIOXL010000104.1 GCA_903862245.1 uncultured Geobacteraceae bacterium
CAATGCCGGAGGAATTCCGCGCGGTGGCGAAGAATCTTGACACCGTGGTCGCCGCGCCGTGCGGGTCATTCAGGGGAGGGCGGGGGAGTTTCGCCGGCCATGAATTCCTGCTGGTGGAATCCGGTATGGGCATCGACAATGCTGCCAGGGGGACAGAGGCGCTTATCCGCGCCGGGCGTCCTGACCTGCTGATTTCGGCCGGATTTTGCGGTGGGATAGAGCCGGAACGGGAGGCGGGTGATGTCGTTGTGGCGAAAAAAATCCTAATTACCAATGAAAGCGGTTTTGAGGAGATTCCGCTGCTGCTCTCCTCTATCGGCCGGGCATTTGTCGCGCGAAAGGATGCTCCGGGAGAACGGGTTTTCGGGGGGACGTTTGTCACTGCGACGGTGATTACATCAAAAGAACGCCTGGCAAAAATGATGTCGGGCGCGTACCCCAACCCGGTAGTCGAGATGGAGAGCGCTGCCATCGCCCTGGTTGCTGCGGAAAACGGTATACCGTTGCTGGCAATCCGCGCTGTCAGTGATACAGCCGCTGAAGAACTCGAATTTACGCTGGACGAATTCTGCGATGCGGATATGCGTCGTATCCGCCTGTACAAAGTTCTGCTGACGGTGTTGCGCAAACCCCGCATCATACCGCAGCTCGTACGACTCGGTTTCAGCAGCCGTACGGCGGCGAAGAGCCTGACGGCGGTGCTGCCCCGCCTATTTTCCTCCCTTGAGGACGCGGCCCGCAGGTGACCAGGGGTAATCCCGCAGATGGTCTCCCATCTGTTCCCTGGTAAAGCGATTAACCCGCCTCTGTGCCAGAATTACGACGATCACAACCGGCAGCACATACATCAATGAGCCGCAGAGCGCCATTAACTGTTCGCCGATGAATAGCGTCATTGCGATATTGAAGATCAGTACCGACAGGTACAAAAGCGGTCCGAGCAGGGAGCGAAAGGGGAGGGCGACGACGCCTGTCGCCGGTTTATCCTGTCGTCGGGCATCGATCAGCTGGAACGCGGCAATCAGGAACAGACTGGTCAACAGCCAGCCGCCGTAGTTGGAGAGCGGCACTCCGAAATGGATTCCCCGCTCGCGGTAGCCGTAGATCTGCCCGAGAAACCAGCGGCGCCCTTGAAGCGCCACCGGGTCGATAACGACATCGAGGCCGGTTTGCAGGAGGGCGCCCAGCAGCAGTGCCGCAAAGGAACGGCGGATGCGCCGGGTTTCCAGCGTGGCAACGTTCCATCGCCATGCTTTGAGCGGCGAGAGGATAAACAGGGCGGTTGCATAACTGCAGTAGGCGAGAAAGACGTAGGAAAGCGAATCGAAGAATGGTACTCCGGCTACCCATAGCTCGCGGGAGCTGGTCGTATCGATGTAATAGTACCAGCCATAGGGGAGGCCGGTGTTGATGGAGAGCCATTCGGAACCGAAGGCAATACAATAGCCGGCCAGCGTGAAGGAGAGAGTCCGTTTCCACCCGACATGCGGCACGCAGACCGCCAGAAACGCCCCGAAAAAAGCAAATACATACGGGCGCAGCGCTACGGTGCCGATGACAATATCGAAAATATGAGACATGGTGATCTGTTCCTGGTGAAACGGGGATGGTCGGTACTATAGCCAAATCTTCCGGAGAGCGCAAGGGTACACAGGTATCAGAGGTATGGATTGATATGTCACATCACCATCACATTCTTGCCCGCACCTGCTGGATA
>CAIOXL010000105.1 GCA_903862245.1 uncultured Geobacteraceae bacterium
AACGCAAGCGAAAAACAACCTTTATATCAATAATATCAGACTGTTACGCCAGTTTATGAAACAACCGATATGCCGGACTCGATGCTATAAAGCCCGACAGACTCCTAGCATGAATCAAAATATTGGTCAAACGATATAATAAGTGGAATGTTGCAGTTGACATCGCTCTCATCCGGATAGAATATGGTGCCATGAATAACACCATTTTTTACCTATTTCTCGTTGCGTTACTTGTAGCTACCAACGGCTTTTTCGTTGCTGCTGAATTTTCACTCGTTTCAGTACGTCGGTCGAGGGTTGTCTCGCTTGCGGAAGCGGGCGATGCACGTGCCGCGACCCTGCTTGGCTTACTTGATAATCTTAATTCCTATATATCCGCTACTCAGCTCGGAATTACCATGGCATCGCTGGCATTGGGCTGGGTTGGCGAACCGGCGCTGTCCCGACTGCTCGCTGTTCCCCTGCACGGGTTGGTCTCTGACACGATCCGCCACACAATTTCGTTCGCCTCTGCTTTTACCATCATAACCTTTCTTCATATTGTGCTGGGAGAACTTGCGCCAAAAACGCTGGCCCTTGACAGGGCTGAGCGTGTTGCACTGGCGATCGCATGGCCACTGCACCTTTTTCATACGTTGTTCAGCTGGCCTATACGCCTTCTTGACTTCGCCGGCAGAAGTACCGTCCGGCTGATGGGACTGCAGGTATCTCCTGACCATACAAGCATATATACGGTGGATGAGTTGCGGCAGATTATTAACATTTCTCACACGAGCGGCACATTGGAGGCTGACGAGCAGCAAATGCTTCATCGAATATTTGAATTTTCCGATTCAGAAGTTCAGGAGATCATGGTACCACGCCATGCCGTTTCCGCCCTGCCGGTTACGGCTACGCTTGAAGAAACTCAATCCGCGTTTAACTTGCTCGGTTTTTCACGGATACCGGTGTATCAGGATCATTTGGATAATATCATCGGCATTGTTGTCAGAAGAGATCTTGAACCGTTTCTTACGGGTACATGCTCAGAAAACTTCGACCTGTTCAAAATAATCCACCCTCCCCGCTTTATCCCTGCCAATGCTCAATTAAGTGCCGCATTGAAACAGATGCAGTCATCACGCACCCATATGGCGTTTGTTGTAGATGAATATGGCGGCTTTGAGGGGATTATTACACTGGAAGATCTGCTTGAAGAAATTGTGGGAGAAATTGACGACGAGTTTGACGACGTATCACCGGCACAGTGCGTTGAAGTCAACAACGAGTATCTGCTTGACGGCATGCTGACCGTACGGGAGGTAAATATCCGTCTTGACCTGCATCTGCCTGAAGACGCCCCCTATACAACGATTGCCGGATTTCTGCTCGCCCAGGCAGGGCATCTGCTGCAACAGGGAGAACGTGTTCAGTTTGAGGGAATCCGATTTACCGTGGAAAATGTTGACCGCAAAAGGATCAGGCGTGTCAGAGTTACACCAGCGGGGGAAATTCCGTGAGACTCACGTCGCGTTTTATAAAATTATCAGGTGTTCTTCTGATGACGGTCGCAGCGTTTGTTACCGCCACGGCATTGTTCCTTCCGTATCTGCTTGATGTCAATGCGTATCGTGCGGAAATTATAACAGCGCTCCAGCAGAGTCTTAATCGTCCGGTCAGCTTCGATTCCGGCTCTTTTGTCTGGCATTTTGGACCGTCATTTGAGTTCAAGTCATTTACCGTCAAGGAACGCGACGGAGGTGCCGACTTTATTGCCGCCCGTCAAATCACCGTGCAACTGGCATTATTACCGCTGTTGGAGAAAAAAGTGGAATTAAAGAGTCTTATCCTCGATGAAACCTCAATTTCACTTTTTCGTGGATCTGACGGAAAATTCAACATCGATGATCTGCTGAAGCCGAGCTCTGACGGTGTACGGGTAAATTTTAAAAAAATCCGTATTAACAAGGGAACTATTGCCTGGAGCGATCTCCTGGACAGAAAAGAACCGTTCACTGCGACCATGCGCAACACTTCTCTTGTGGCTGACCATCTCGCCCGGGGGAAAAAGGGGCATCTGAAATTAACGGCGGACGTTCCGGCTGCAAACGGAGACCCCGCACACCTCTCTGTTTCCGGTGCCCTGCACCTTCCCGAGGAAGGGAAACCATTGCTGGAAACCGCATTCGACTGCAGTCTTGCGCTCAAGCAGGCTGAAATCGGCAGATTCTGGACCTATTTCGGAAAATATGTCCCGTTTGCAAATACCGGCGGCAGACTGGATCTATCAACTACCTTCAAGGGAAAACCGCAGGACTTTTCTGCAAAAGGGAAAATTATGGCCCGTGGCATATCCGTGAACTGGCCGACAATTTTTCATGCAGTTTTATCACCCAAAGTTCTCCAGCTTGAATATACCGTTGCTCTGACAAAACAGTTGATCAATGTTTCAGCTGTAGATATCAGCATGGAGGGTTTCAGTATCAAGGGCATGTTCCAGATGCATGATTACCTGACAAAAGATCCGAGAATAGTTGCCAAAGCCAGTACACCATCAACGTTCCGCTACGAGGATGTAAGAAATTATGTTCCGTACGGGATCATCGACAGCGATACTTCCGATTACATTGAAAACAAGATTAAAACCGGTATTTTCAAGCTTGATACCGGCGTTCTTGACGGGCGGGTTAGCCAGATTGCCCATATGGAGATCGGAGAAAACTGCAATACCCTGCTGATCCGTGGTCCGGTTGAGAAAGCGGTTCTAAGTTATGGCCCTAAAGCTCCGACTTTCAATAACTTAAAAGGCATTGTTGAATTAAAAGGTAAGAACTTCAACCTCATCGGCATGACGGGTAACTTTGGCACATCACCGTTTTCACTGGATGGCTCAATAACTGAGTACAACACTGACAAAATCGCAGATTATCCAATGAAAATGGATATCGCTCCACGTGCTCCGGAAATGGCATGGCTGGCCAAGCTGGCCGGTATTCCAAAGCTTGAGTACGGTAGTGCCAGCTCATCCCTGCGGCTTACCGGCAGCGGGCATTATTCCGCATACAGGCTGAACGGAGACTGGGACCTGAAACAAACCTCCTACGCTCTGCCCGGTTATGTCAGCAAGCCGGTCTCAATGCCTAATACTCTCAGGTTCACTACGGTTATCGGCAGGAAATCGACGCAGGTCACATCGGTTGCCTACAATCTCCAACCTCTGATGATTACCGGAAGCGGCTTGATAGGCTACGGCGATCAGCCACATCTTGGTTTCGACCTCACGACCAACAGATTTGCCTTGAGCGAAGCTCTGCCAGTCCTCTCCATGTGGCAGCAATACAAACCGCATGGAATGGTGCAGGCCCACATTAAGGGTGAGGGTGACCCGGATGATATGAGTGCCATGGACTACTACGGCACCGTTGATATCTCCCGCTTCAGCTTCCTGCCGAATGAACAGTTGAAGCAGATCAATGGAATCTACGGTGTGATTAACTTCAAGGGAAACAACCTGGAAACATCCAGCATGACGGCATATTATGGCAGCTCTGCAATTACTCTCAAAACGACCATAAAAAGCCTGAAAAACCCCGAGGGAGATATTGTACTTACCTCACCAGATCTCTATCTGCGTGATCTGACTCATGCAGAGGTACGTCCGGAGGCCGCTGTCAGGCGCTTCAGTGCTAGAGGCACACTCCGTAAAGATGCCATAGCGATAAAGAGTGTATCGGGGCTCGTCAACTCATCCAATTTCAGCCTGAGTGGCATCATACAGACCGGGCAGACACCGTCGGCAACTCTGGCCATAACGTCATCAAAGCTTGATCTTGAAGAACTGCTCGTATTTATGGCGGCGCCTAAAAAGGGAGAGAAACAAAAAAGTGCCGGCATGGATATGAATCTCACCCTCACCGTTGAAACAGGAAATTATGGAAAATTGCTGTTCAGTAAATTAAGTGCGGCAGCACAGCGGGAAAATGGGACAGTTTATCTGCAAAACCTGACCACCGGAGTGTTTGGGGGAAAGCTTACCGCCAAGGGAAGAATTGCTCCGGCCGGCGAACTGGGCAACCGCTATGACCTGACTTTTGATGTGAGCAAGGCAGATGCTGAAAAACTTTTCCCCGCTTTTGACTTTACTCGCGAGGTAACCGGTTCCCTGACGCTTCATGGGGATCTTACAGCGCGTGGTACTACTCTTCTTGATGTGAAAAAAAGTGCGTTGGGAAACATGCGGCTCAGCATGGTTAACGGCACTCTGCGCAAATTCAACACCCTTTCCAAAGTGTTTTCTATTTTAAACGTTTCCCAATTGCTTAAGTTCAAGCTGCCTGACATGACCTCAGGCGGCATGCCGTACAGCAGCATTAAGGGGAGCATAGCGGTAAAAGACGGTATCCTTTCCACCCAGGACCTGTTTATAAGCAGTAATGCCATCAATGTGTCAATTGTTGGAAGTGCGGATATTGTAAAAGAGGAGCTGAATTTTACACTTGGCGCCCAACCGCTTCAGACGGTGGACAAGATTATCAACCGGATTCCGATTGTGGGCTGGCTGTTAACCGGAAAGGACAACGATTTACTGACCGCCTACTTTGAAGCCAAGGGGAAATGGTCCGATCCGCAGGTCAGCGCGATTCCGGTGAAATCTATGGGGAAGGGGTTGCTGAATATATTCATCAGAACATTTGAGCTGCCGGTACGGTTGTTTACTGATACCGGAGAAGTAATTCTGGGTCAGTAAATGCTGTAGTTATCGGGGTCTGAAAACAGCTCTTTAAGCAACAGATTATTGAGATAATGACCTGTCTTGTTAGCTTCTACTTTGCCGAGAATACGATAACCGCTGGTATAAAAATCGCCAATCAGATCAAGTATTTTATGGTTTACCAGCTCTTTTTTATAGCGGAGCCCGCGCGGGTTCATTATCTCATCACTGCCGATTACTACCGCATTATCCAGTGACCCCCCCCTGGCCAATCCAATTTTGCGAATGGCCTCAATCTCTTCCTGAAGTACAAAGGTACGGGAATTAATAATTGCAAAAGCGTTTTCAACGTCAGTCACCCGCTTTTTCTGTTTTCCCACCGGTGGGCGGAATTCTATCGACATGGTTATTTCAAGCGTGTTAAGCGGCTTGACCTTCACCCATGAATCATTATGATGCACTTCCACCGGACGGAGCACCTTCAGATACACTCCGGACTCCGGGAATTCATACACACCGGCCTTCCACATCCCCTGATAAAATTCCCACGCTGAACCGTCCAGAATAGGCACTTCGGGGCCATCGATGTAAACCAGACAGTTGGTAATGCCGGAAAAATAGAGCGCTGCCATTAAATGTTCAATGGTTGACACAGAAACGCCATCACAGCCGATCTGCGTGGAGAGGCGGGTATCACCCACCATGTCATAGCGGGCAGGGATCAGCTGTCCCTTGTACACAAATGCAATACCAAATTCACGGCGGGGGAGAAACTCCAGGGTAACTTCCTGCCCACTGTGCAGGCCGATTCCGGAAACTTTAAATATCCGGTTTATGGTTGTTTGCCGCTTTATCATTGTGCGTTGACCCTGTTTTTTAGTTCGGTGTGTTCTGCAGAAAGAACATCGTATTTCCGCTCCAGTTCTCGAATCTGGTCAAACAGGCAGGCAATCGCCTTTGCCTCAGGGTCCGGCAGCTGTCCGTGCTGGAGATCTGCGCGTCCTTCATCTTTCTTCTCTTCAGCCATCACCATGCGCCCCGGGATACCGACAACCGTAGCGTTGTCCGGGACCGCTTTTACCACGACAGAATTGGAACCGATTTTTGCACCTTTGCCAACGGTAAACGGCCCGAGAACCTTGGCGCCTGAACCGATGACCACATTGTCCTGAAGTGTCGGATGTCGTTTTACTTTATCCCAGGTAACTCCGCCAAGAGTGACTCCGTGGTAAAGAGTTACATTATCACCGATTTCAGCGGTCTCACCAATCACAACTCCCATCCCGTGATCAATAAAGAATTTCCGGCCGATCTTGGCGCCCGGATGAATTTCAACACCGGTAAAAAAACGCCCAAGGTGTGATATAAAACGACCGAGAAAGAAAAAGTTATTGATCCAGAACCAGTGGGCAACACGGTAGAACCAAAGGGCGTGCAGACCCGGATAACAGAAAATGATTTCCATCACATTTCGAGCAGCTGGATCACGTTCAAAAACTGAGTTAATGTCTTCACGGAGGTTTTTAAACATGGATTTCGCTCCTTTATCCTGATCACATATGCTCCCAGAGTTAGCACACTGCCTGTAAACCTGTCAAATTCATTCATGCCGTCACCGTATAAACTTCCTGCTCGACAAAAAAGCCATTTATTCATATAACAGGCGTGTTACCTTACCAACTAATCTGGAGTTTGCGTGGATACACTCACTTTATCTGCACCGGCTAAAATCAACTATCTGCTTGATGTCATAGGAAAACGGCCGGATGGATATCATGATCTTCGCATGATCATGCAGCGAGTAAATTTGTGTGATGAAATTACACTTGCGCTGACTGACTCTCCTGAGATCATTGTTACCTGTTCCTCGAAAGGTGCTCCAGACGGCCCTGGAAATATTGCCTGGAAAGCTGCGCGGTTACTGCTGGATAGAGCAGGATCCGAGCGGGGCGTAACCATTGCCATCACAAAAAACATCCCTGTTGCCGCTGGCTTGGGGGGCGGCAGCAGCGACGCTGCATCGGTACTGATGGGAATGAATGTGCTGTTGCAGCTTGGCCTGACAGAGCAGGAACTTATGGAGGCAGGCTGCACGCTTGGTGCTGACGTGCCGTTTTTCATTTTTAAAAAAACTGCGCTCGCTGAGGGCATTGGTGAGAAGCTCACTCCTCTGGCTGAAATGCCGAAATGCTGGATTTTACTGGTGAACCCCGGTGTTCACGTTTCAACAGCCTGGGTTTATAGATCTTTACAGTTGACAAGCAGGGGGCAGCTGAATAGACTGCCACAGTTTTTTGAGTCAATTGAGCAGGTTGTTTCAATTCTGTCAAATGATCTTGAGACCGTTACAATCCCGGCCTTTCCGATAATCGCCGATATTAAAGCCCGCCTGATGAATTCAGGCGCTGTTGGCAGTTTGATGTCTGGCAGCGGACCGACTGTATTTGGCATTTTCAAAAGCCAGCTTGCTGCAGAATCTGCACGTCGGGAAGTTACACAAGGTACGGACTGGTTTGCAGCCGTAGCTGAAACACTTTAAAATCGTTATATTGGGGCGTCGCCAAGCGTTAAGGCACCGTATTTTGATTCCGGCATTCCCAGGTTCGATCCCTGGCGCCCCAGCCATTAAAAGAAGCAGCAAAAAAAACACTTGAG
>CAIOXL010000106.1 GCA_903862245.1 uncultured Geobacteraceae bacterium
CATTGGCATGCATTTAGGTGTAGCTGCTTATCTATTGTCCCCTGCCCCAGAACAAACTAAAACGGAGGCAGTGATTATGGAAGTGGCTTTGATGCCAGCAGCTAAACCGGCTGCACCTCCACCACAAGTCAAAAAAGAACCCGAAAAGCATGTCAACCACGAGCGTTGGCTCGTATCCTACGCCGACTTTATTACGTTATTGTTTGCCGTCTTCGTCGTTCTGTATGCCATGGGGCAAAGCGACAAGGCAAAGGTTGAAGCGGTCGTACAGGCCATTCAGCAATCCTTCGGCATGGCGACCGCCGGTGCAACCGCACCGAAAGTCAATGTAATCCCCTCCCAATCACTTACTGTAATTCCAACGCTCAAGCCTGAAATAAAAGTGTCGCCGATGGGACGGGCACGAAACGGTCAGGCAAAAAGCCGTGCGGAAGAGAAGGATTTCCGTCAGATCAAATCGGCGGTGGAAGCATATCTTGTCAAACAGGGTGCGCAATCGAAGGTAACACTTGAGATAACCCGTCGCGGACTTATCGTCAGTCTCAAGGAGGCCGGTTTTTTTAACTCCGGTCAGGCAACCATCAAACCTGAAGCATATGAATTGATCAACACCATTGCGGAAGTGATGACTCAATACAATAATCCGATACGGCTTGAAGGTCATACGGACAACATCCCGATCAGCACGGCGCAATTTCCATCCAACTGGGAACTGTCAACGGGACGTGCCACCAATGGCTTGAAATATCTGCTGAAAAATTTTGAAGTCGATCCCAACAAGATATCTGCAACCGGCTATGCCGAGTATCGGCCTATTGCCGATAACGCCACCACCGAGGGACGCGCCAGAAACCGGCGGGTCGATCTCGTCATGCTGTCAGGAGAAGCTGAGCACGGCGAACCTTGAGCAATCTCTGAATATCCCATGACCCGTTTACGTGACATTCCACCATCTACTTGAGGGACCAGCCATGGCCGTGTCGTTACTCGATCAAACAGTCCGTGATAGTATTGACCGCTACCCGGCAACGAACACGGGAGCGCTCAACTTATTCGCTCTGCTCCCCTGTCCACTCAAAGTACCGTTGGAAGCGGCGTTCAACGGTTTTCTGGCAACTCTGCAGAAAGAGCAGCGAGACAATTTAACCTTCTGCATTGAAGGAAACGCCAACACGCAGATTGACTATGCCGACTATGCCGATCACATCGAGTCGCTGTCTGAGATGCCTGATATTATTATTACCCCCGGCTTTAACAGCTTTTTTTACCCACATTTTGTTGAGCGTTTCATCAAGACCGGCCAGTTTACCAGCGTTACCGCATTTGCCGGAGACCGGCATCTTGAGGCAATGGGGATAACCGATCCTGAAGGTCATTACACCATGCTGGCCATGAATTTGCTGGTGCTGGTGGTGGATAATACCCGTCTGGGGGACCGCTCCGTGCCGCAATGCTGGGCAGATTTGCTTAAGCCGGAATATGCGAAAAGCATTGCAATACGGGGCAATCGGGATGGTTCATTTTGTGAAACGCTCCTGTTATCACTTTATAAGGATTTTAGCAGCGACGGGTTAAGACGTTTGGGACAAAACGTTGCCTGGGGATGGCATCCGTCACAAATGGTCAAGTCGGCCGGCAGTGGCCGGGAGGATACGCCGGCCATCAGCGTTATGCCGCTCTTCTTCGCCAATACCATCAAAAACCGGGAAAATGTCACCATTGTCTGGCCCGCGGACGGCGCCCTGGTCAGTCCGGTCACGATGCTCGTCAAAACAGACAAGTGTAAGGAGCTGGCCCCACTCATAGATTTTCTTACCGGTACAGAGGTCGCGCGCATCTGTGCCGGGGCCGCCTTTCC
>CAIOXL010000107.1 GCA_903862245.1 uncultured Geobacteraceae bacterium
CAGAAACAACTCCTTCTGAAAAACTTTGGGGCCGAAAAGATCGGCCCCAAAGTTCATCAGTCTCAGCGTATGTGAACATCTTGGCATCATGCCAAAATAATCAAGGAATCTAAGTCCATACATTTTTACAATCAACACCCGGTCTGGATTGCGGGATGTCCATGGCATAGCTACTCAACAGCTTCCCGTGCAGTTGACTATAAGCCGTAGGGCGGGATACCATTTCGACACCCGCAACGCGCCCTTTTATAAGAACCGCCATACCACATTGCCCCTCCTGACAGGGGAAAGCCTCCTGGTAGGTGCTGATATCTTCCCGGCGAGCTTCATACGCGTCCTTCATGGCACTGGTACCGGAATGTGTCCGATGGCTGGAGTGCAGTTCACCAATGCTTTCCCACACCTCACCCTGATCTGATCGGTAACCCCGTGATTCTGATAGTGAGAACGATACTGACGCGTTCTTTCGACTTCGCATCGTCGGAGACATACACACGTCTGAATCCTCGAAATTTGCGGAACGGTATGACCAGCGTCCCTGCTCAGTACAGGAAACCGGAATCAAAGCGCTGCTGCCTGCCGCTACCAGTATAGTGGTGTTCAGCACCCGGTTCTGCTTTGCACCGGCGAGTTCCTCGCCATCAAGCATCAAAACGTTACTGGCACTGTCATTAATAAGCTTCAGTTCTGGAACGCTGCCTCCCTGGCTGACCTCACTGATGGTAAGTCCGCCACCGGCCAATGCCTCCTTAAGAGTGACATAACCGGGACCAGCTATTTCTGTGATGAAAAGCGGCACCACCGCCAGTTCCTTGTAGCTCTTCAACTCACCAAGCTGCAGCTTTTCTGCAAGATGTTTTCTCAAAAGCGATTCCATACGCGCCTCCTCCTGACTGTTATGCCACCACTCTATAGAAGGACCTCCCCCATGGAGTGTCCTACCTGAAAATATTTTTACGGGTCAGGCGGTTCATCCCAAAATGCCGATGAACCCGTACGCCATTTCCTCAGCTTCAAAACATACTGCTCCTGTGCCGGGGTTTCTATTGTGCCGGGGCGTGTTTCCCGTACCAGGGCCACGGCATCAGATGGTTTGAAGCCGAATTCCACCAGCAGTCTGGCCGCAATGGTGCCTGTTCTGCCTATCCCCCCACGACAGTGGAGCAAAACCTTACCGCCATAGGTTAGAATCGACTTGATTCGATCCCCGCTTGTAAGCCATTTCTCCTCAAAGGCATGGTCCGGTATATCCACATCGCGAATCGGCAGGTGATGCCACTCGATGCCCCTCTCTCGAAGAAGTGAAGGGAGGTTGGATATCCCCAGCATCTCCAGTTCAAACTCCTCCAACAGGGTTACAACCGCATAAGCACCCCAGGTGGTAATAGCATCAAGATCGGCAGCAAGATCGCGGTCCCAGGCTGTACCGGAGTTGCCACAGTCTTTCTTGCCGGGACATAACGTCATGCCGATATGACCACGCTTCCCTGGCAACGGAATCGTATCGATACGCAGGGGTGAATTTTGACTGGTACGTGTGTTGTTCATGAGCGCCTCCCCGTGATTGTTATGGGTACACCCTAAATGACGACCTCCCCCGTCCAGTGTCCTATAGGAATATTTATTTTATTAGGCTCATTTTTGATGCCCTCGCACAAAGGTCAAAGTTAACATAAGTATCTAATATTATTTAGTTATATGTGATTTTTTCCTTGATTCGCTGCTTGTTTTGTGGTACATTTCCCCTGTTA
>CAIOXL010000108.1 GCA_903862245.1 uncultured Geobacteraceae bacterium
CACACCGCATAAACTCTTAATTCGTTAGCCTTGCCAAGCTGATACCGGCACAGGCATAACACACTTTCAATCATGACAGGTATACTTGAAGGGTTTATGTTAAGTTCTGTCATGCGTGAATAATTAAGAAGATTGGCGATTGTATCCCTGATTTTGATGAGCCCATTATCCACTGCTGCAATCAGCGCCACCCGCTCAGGGTCATTTTCACGGCACGTGATGACCCCTTTGAAGCAGAGAATAATTCCTGCCAGAGGGTTATTGACTTCATGAGCGACCCCCGCAGCCATTTCTCCGATGAGGACCCGCCCTCCGGCCTTGATCGCCTCGGCTTCAACCCGTTTCTTTTCCTGCAGTGCGACGCTTATGCGCTCTGCCAGTGCCCTGGATAGTAGTAACACTTCAAAGAGTGATCCTATCATCATGCCATACCAGGAAATGAAGTCATGGTTTCGGAACAAAATGTTGTTCAGAGCGAAGATACAGAGGCTTATGTAGAAAACACCGCGTGCCACCAGATAATAACGGGCAGGTTTAAATCCCGCATAATAGCTGACTGCACCAGCAGTGGTCGCCACCAGCGGTGCCATGATGGTATGGAAGTTTAGTATGATCAAGCTCTGGAGTACCGGCAGAAAAACTACAATCGGGATCAGGATGGTATCGGCAACAATGAGGCCCAGGAGGCAGCGGTCCACCACCGGCGAGTGTTCTTTTAAGTTCAGGAATCGCCGCGAGAACAGTAAGGAAGCTATTGCGGAAACAAGGATGAGGATCCGCATGACATAATTGTCAAGGAGTGCTTCATCAGGCAACAGGTACTGCCGCACAAAGCCGTGGAGCGACAACTGTAACAGGGTAAAAAACACAATATACGCGACGAAATACAAATACACCCGGTCACGAAGTAATACAAACAGATAGATATTGTAGATCGCAATGGTGAGCAGAAGTCCGCAGTAGAAACCATAACCGAGCAGAGAAATGCTGTTATTACTGAGGAAGTAGTCTCTGGTTTGAATAATAAGCGGAAAGGTGACGATGCTGCCCACAGACGCCCTGATGTGAAATGTTGTGGTCTGCGGAGTAAGCGGCAGGGAAAACAGCGGATTTCTGTGCGGCAGGTTTTTTAAAATACCAGCGGAATCGGCAGCGAATTTCCTGACTTCGTACGTACCTGCGTTTCCGGGGATGTAGAGATCGAAACTCTGTACCAGTGGGTAGCGCTGCTCCAGCAGCCACTCCCTGGCCAAGCTGCTCTGGTCATTGATACGAAAACGCAGCCAGACGACGGTATAACCGAGGCCCCAATTTGGTATCTCCCGATCAGGGCGGGCGAATTGTGCCGCGAACCGGGGAGAGGTGACATCCGGATACGTCAGTTTACCGGTTTTGTCCTCAAGAAACTCTATAAACGGGCCGAGGGAGCGATGATCATCGCCGTCACGCAGAAGTACAGCGGTATCTGGAACGGCAGTACCCAGCGCAACACTCGGCAGAGGGCTGCAGAGAAGCAGGAGTAAGAACAATACCCGGAGAGAATGTCTGAATGGGCCAATCATAGCGAAATACCACCAGAAGGTCTTCTTTGAATCAGTGAGGCTGTAGCGCTCTACTGCTGCCCTCTCTGTTTTGTCGTCATTCCCGTCCAGGGCTATTGGCACGTCTGTTATTTACTTCATCAGCATCTTTAATGCCTGCTTCAAAAGTCCTTCTACAGAGTTGTCTCCGCCGGCGTCCAGTCCGGCCAAAACTTTTCTGACAAGCTGATCTTTATAGCCGAGATTCAGCAACGCTGAAATGACGTCTTCCGCAACGTCATCTCCCGGAATTTCCCGGCTGTCTGCAGCGGGAAGGGATGATAGATCCAGTTTCGCCACCTTGTCTTTCAATTCCAGCACCAAGCGCTCTGCTGTTTTCTTCCCGATGCCGGGAATGGTTGACAGTTTGTTTAGATCACCCTGTGCCAACGCTTGGGCAAGCGGGCCGGGCTGAATGTTGGAGAGGATGTCGCGTGCCAGCTTGGGACCTATACCGGACACGGCGATCAGCAGCTGAAAAAAGGATTTTTCCGGGCGGGTGCGGAATCCGTACAATAAAATGGCATCTTCCCGTACGCTGGTGTGAATGTGCAGTGAAGCTACGCCACCCTCTTCAGGCAGTTCATAGTAGGTGGAGAAGGGAATATGCACACGATAGCCGACGCCCTGCACGTCCAGAATGATATGGTCAGGGGATTTATGGGCGATTGTGCCGGTGAGAAGCGCGATCATAATTTCATGTCTCTCCAGGAGGTTTTTTGTTTCTTCATGCCCGGTGTAGTAGTTATCCGGCCAAGGTCGTATGAGTTAATATGGCAGATTGCCACTGCAAGCGCATCAGATGCATCAGCCTGGGCGGTCTCGGGAAGTCCGAGCAGAGCTTTGAGCATCTTCTGCACCTGTTCTTTTCCCGCCCGTCCCTGACCTACCACCGCCTGCTTGACCTGCAGTGCACTGTACTCGGCAACAGGCAGGCCGCAATGTACCGCAGCAACGATGGCGGCGCCGCGGGCCTGTCCCAGTTTGAGGGCACTTTGGGGGTTGGTGGCAAAAAAGATGTTTTCTATGGCGACCTGTTCCGGTTGGTACCGGGCAATGATCGCCATGAGCCCGTCAAAGATTTTTTTCAGCCTGCCGGGGAAATCGACCGCCGTATCCGTGAAGATGGCGCCATTGTCAATATGGACCAGGCGATTACCGACTTTCTCCACAAGGCCGTAACCGGTAATGCGGGAGCCGGGATCTATGCCGAGGACAATCATGGTGTGCTTCCTTTGATTCAAAAAAACAGGCGCCCAACGCTGCTGGACGCCTGATGCGTATAAATTCCGGTGCCGGTGCCGGTCTCTACTTGCGGAGAACTTTGATGACGGCGGAGAAATCCTCTTCTCCCAGACCGGCATCCACCCCCGCCTGATACACCTTGCTGGCCGATTCTGCCGCCGGCAGGGTAAGGCCGACGAGCCGGGCGGCATTCATGACCATATGGAGCTGGTCATTGACATACTTGAGGGCCAGGCTGCGGGAGAAGTCACCACGGGCCATTGCCCGGCCTTTCTGGTGGAACAGTGGCGATGCCACGCCGCGGGTGTCGAGGATCTCAAGAATCTTATCGGCATTGAAGCCCATTTTCTCGCCAAACACCAGCCCCTCCGCCAGAACCTGAACCAGTTCGGCCTGAACCAGATTGACGATGAATTTCATCTTGGTGGCGTCACCGATCTGGCCGACGTGGATGGTATTCAAGCCGAAAAAGGAGAATGGTTCACGGCATCTGCCGGCCAGAGCGGGATCACCGGCGGTGATAATCGTCATCAGCCCGTTGACCGCGTGGTCTTTACTCCCCCACACCGGTGCATCCAGATACTGGATATTCTTTTTTGCACATTCTTCAGCCAGCTTCATTGTGGTTTCAAGGGAGTGTGAGCCCATATCAGCGAGGATCGTGCCGCTGTCGATGCCGGCCAGAATACCCTTTTCGCCAAAAAAAAGCGGCCCCAGCTCATCACCTTCAGGAACGATAGCGATGACGAGGTCACGTCCTTTGGCAGCTTCAAACGCAGAAGATGCTGCCGTGGCACCGGTCGCTGTCAATTCCTTTACGATCGCCAGTTCAGTGTCATACACGGTCAGCTCATAGC
>CAIOXL010000109.1 GCA_903862245.1 uncultured Geobacteraceae bacterium
ACAAGAACTGCGGCAACGGCAACCATACTTTTGAGACAACGATTGAGCTTCATGCGGTGTTCCTCCTTTTGTGGTGCAGGGTGGGGTGTCAACATAATTGATTTTTGTATACGTGTGCAACTGAAGTGCCAACAATACGAACTGTGTTAACATGCCGATATATCGTTCTATTTTATCATATACAAAATTTATGTCTTGTTTCAAAGCTGTTTAGTGGCTAATACCGGCCATTATAGGTGGCGGTATTCAGCCACTTTCTGGAGAAATGAGGAGGAGTTTGGTAGGTATGGCCAAGCGGGGGATTGTATTACGGGGTGAAAAAGCGGTGCGTCAGTCCTTCAAGTCCCAGAGTGTTCAGCAGTTCATTAAGCCGTTCCGTTGGTCTGCGCCGGGGCAGGTCCTTGTAGCTGGCAATGATCAGCTCGTTTTTCATGGAATGCTCCCAGCCAACCAACTCGGTAACAGTCACCTGGTAGCCGTGAGCCTCTAGCTGCAGACAGCGCAGTACATTAGTGACATGACTGCCGAATTCACGCGTATGCAGCGGATGCCGCCACACCTCTGTCAGACATCCTGATGCAAGTGCGGCGCCCTTGTTTTTACGAAGGACGGCGGCTACTTCAGCCTGGCAGCAGGGCACCAGTACAATAAAACGCGCTTTTTTCTTCAGGGCGAAAAGGATGGCATCGTCCGTAGCGGTATTGCAGGCATGCAGGGCGGTAACGATATCTACGGATGCGGGAAGTACATCGGAATAGATCGATTCGGCAACAGACTGGTTCAGAAACGACATGCGCGAAAACTGGAGCCGCTCTGCAAGCTTACGTGATTTTTCAACCAGATCGTCACGCGTTTCAATGCCGAAAATACGGGAATCGTTATCCTGATATTTGAAAAACAGGTCATACAGAATAAAGCCAAGGTATGATTTCCCTGCACCATGGTCGACCAGCGAGATATCGTCATGGTCCCTCAGCACATCAGAAAGCAGCGGTTCGATAAATTGATACAGGTGGTTGACCTGTTTCAGTTTTCGCCTGCTGTCCTGATTCATCTTTCCGTCACGGGTGAGAATATGCAGCTCTTTCAACAGCTCTGTTGACTGTCCCGGTTTAATTTCATGTTTTTCGGTCATAATTTATGGCACCCGGCTCTATAACGCATATTTATCCATTTTGTAGCGAAGTGTGCCGCGGGGAATCTTAAGCATGGCTGCCGTCTGCAAAACATTGCCACGGGTTTTTTCCAGTGCCTGACGGATAATGTTTTTTTCAAAGAGTATCACCGCGTCATCCAGCCCCGTTTCCAAGGAAAGTACCGCATTTTCAGAACATTGCTGCACCGGTAGCAGCCCGCCCGCCGGTTCAGCACACCGGATTTCCTGCGGGAGATGTTCCGGCAGCAGTGTGGGTCCGTAGTTCATGATGCAGATACGTTCAATGACGTTGCGCAGTTCACGGATATTGCCCGGCCATCTGTACTCTTCCATCAATCGGGCGGCTTCCGGAGAAAGGGACTTGAAGCTCCGGCCAAAAGAACGGCTGAAGGTATCCAGAAAATAGGCCGCTATAATAGCGATATCGTCTTTACGCTCTCTGAGTGACGGGACATGAATGGGAAAGACATTGACTCGGTAATACAGGTCTTCGCGAAAAGAACCGGCAGCTATGTTTTCCAGAAGGTTGCGATTGGTTGCTGCCACAATACGGACATCAATATGTATATCTTTAACTCCGCCAACTCGACGGATGGTCCGTTCCTGCAGGACCCGGAGCAGTTTAGCCTGCATGGAAAGGTCCATTTCACCTATTTCGTCCAGAAAGATCGTACCGCAGTGCGCCTCCTCAAACAGTCCTGTTTTTCGCGCAACGGCGTTTGTGAAAGCCCCTTTCTCGTGACCAAAAAGCTCACTTTCCAACAGTGATGCGGGGATTGATGCACAATTTATGGCAACAAACGCGGCGTCATTGCGGTCAGAAAGGTCATGAACAGCACGGGCGATCAGTTCCTTGCCGGTTCCGGATTCTCCGGTAATGAGCACTGTTGAAGGGATACGGGCAATTCCTCGTACCTGTTCAATGACATCAAGAAACGGCTTACTCCGGCCGATCATCGGGGTGCGCCCCGGCAGACAGCTATCGGCACGCTTCAGGTTGCGTACTTCACGTTTCAGAATCTGGGTTTGCAGCGCAAGCTTGACTATAACCCTCAGGGCATCTGCCTTGAACGGCTTCTTCATGTAATGAAAAGCCCCCATTTTGAGGGCATCAACGGCGCTTTCGACTGAACCGAATCCGGTAATAATAATTACCAGAAGATCGGGATCAAGTTCTTTTAGAACTTTTAGGACGTCAATACCGTTTTCCGGACCAAGGTTCAGATCCAGCAGTGCCAGATCAATTTCACCGGAAGCGACCTGTTCACTCGCCTCAAGCATATTGGACGCCTGACAGACCTGGTAACCGTCATCAGACAGAATCCGCGAAACATTTTCCCGGATGAAAGCTTCATCATCAATAATAAGAATTTTTTCCATAGATACCATTTTGTGCATGGGTAGTTAGTTGTCAAACATCAGCCTGCGTTCAAAATCCATTGAGTGCGTCAGCCGCTGGGCGTCTTTCAACGTGATCAGGTCCTGACGATAGAGCTGCAGAAGATGCATGTCGAGGGTTTGCATGTGATACTGGGATGCCCCGTTTTCAATATGCTTTTCAATCTCTTCAAGACGCCCTTCACGAATACAGGCCTGAATAGTTGTCGTCGACCGCAGAATTTCAACCACCGGCAGAATATTCTCCCCGGATTTATCCTTGATCAGGCGGATCGAAACGGTAGCAACCAGGATATCGGCCAGACGATGGCGCATTATTTCCTGGGCATCCGGCGGGAAGTGTCCAATGATTCTGTTGATAGTTGAGACCGCTCCCTGGGTATGCAGGGTCGATAACACCAGGTGACCGGTTTCGGCCGCTTTAATGCAGGAATCAATCGTATCCCTGTCCCGCATTTCGCCAACCATTATGACATCGGGGTCCATCCTGAGAGACGCATTCAGAGCAGATGCAAAGCTGTCAGTGTCAACTCCTATCTCTCGCTGAACGATACAGCTCTTTTGCGATTTAAACAAAAACTCTATTGGATCTTCAATTGTTATAATATTATAGCTTGAGTTTTCATTGAGGTATCTCAGCATGGAGGCAAGCGTAGTTGACTTGCCGTTACCGGTCGGTCCGGTCACCAGTATCAGACCGTTAGGCACCTGAATAATTTCACCCAGCACCTGAGGGAGATTCAGATCATCAAACGTTCCTATGACCGCTGGAATAACCCGCATGACAATGCCGAAATGTCCCCTTTGCCGAAAGATACTGACCCTGAAGCGACCGCCGGACGGAAGAGAGTAGGGCACATCGCTCTCCTTGAGATCACTGCCCAGCGTGCGACCGTTGTGGGCCAGGACAGTTTCAGCTATGAACCGGGTATCAGCAGGAGCTAGATTCGGCATTCTGGCGCGAACCAACTGCCCTCGCCCCCTGAAAAACGGAGGGTTGTCAACCTCAAAGTGGAGATCTGATACTTTCTTCTGGAAAGCAATGTCCAGAATCTGATGTAACATATTGGTGTCCATAACATCCCCCTGCCGTAACTGAGTAATGGTTAAAAGGAAGCGTGATTCATGGGAGCGTTAAAGACTCTTCTGATACAGAGCGGCGTCCAGTACCGTTCCGGCGTACTGGGCCAAAGCTGCCAGCAGATTAATCCTGGTCGGGGAAACAGGTTTAGCTCCAAAATCCGCATAGATAACGGCAATAACCGTATCCCTGCTTATAATCGGGATTACCAGGACCTTTGGACTGCGCGGCGCACCGATCTGTTTGTACAGCTGGTTCGTCAGTACTGCATCGCTGCGTTGTCCGTAATACAGATGTTTCTTCCGGACAACCTCCTGAAAAATTGACTGTTTTTCAAGCGGAATAGTAAACATGAGCGGAGGAGTCGGACCATCCTGTTTTTCAGAGGATATTCCGATAGATTTTTCTGCAATCAACTCTGTCTTTGCCATGACAAGCGTCAGCACCCGCTCAAAGAGCAGCGCAGTAAAGCGGAGCAGTACCTGGGCAATTTCGGAGGTATTGGCTAGTGATTTCAGCTGATTGAGTGACGCAAGGAAGTCAGAATCCAGATCAGCCTGCGGCACTGGAGTAATTGATGTAAAATATTCACCAATCCGGGGGATGAATCCAATAAAATCGGTTGTATATGAATCTTTTTGACAGCTAACGCAGGGGCGGGGAATAATTGATCTAGCGCCGGCAGCAAGTGCATCCATACCTATGGTATGCCAGATATGACGGCAGGCTGCGACCATAACTGATATGTGCGGATACGCAGCAACTTTTTGGCGCACAAGAGCAAGCGCCGCTGTTCCATCGTCATCATGGGGAACATCAATAAGCAGAATCGGGTGCAGTTCCCTGCAGAGTGATTGCTCAATAACCGTATCCAGGCCGGTTTCTTCGTCAGAAGCAAAAATGTACAGATTGATCTGCTTGCATACTGCTGAAAGCGCATGAGACAGAAGTTCATTTTGCGTCAGCAGTACAATTGCCGATACCGGCAGGACCAATCCAGACACCGCCGGCGTTGAAACAGCCGACAGAAAATGCACCAATTGATCCTGCTGATCAATTGGTGCTTCCGGAAGTGTGCGGGCTACCAACTGCCGGTGGGCAGCCACAGGATCGTGATCCTTGAGGCCTATGAACACATCCGGTATCTTTTGGGATAGTTCATCAAGCGCAGTAAGGCCAAGCAGTTCAGCGGTAATTTCTATTGCTTCTGAACCGGCGGGAGGGGAGGGGACAGCAGCTTCATCCGTATTAAACAGCCTGCAGAGAGAACCGTCATGCAGCTTTTCGTCGTATATCCGGAGTGATTCCATCAGAATACCCTGCGCATTCAGCAAAATTTCCTGATGCAGCTTTTCCGGAAAATACCGATATTCATCAGAAATATAGGTATCTGCAGCATCAAGAGAGAACGAACCGCTTGCCCAGGTCAAAACCTCGACAATAGTCATCTCAATTAACGTTTCCAAGCCTTTGTAAGCGGTAACCTTGTCAATCGCACCCTGTTCAATCAGCATGGCAATAAGCGGTTTACGGTTCACCCCCGCCGTATTCTGTTCTGCCAGCGCCAGGTTGAGAATCTCATCGGTAATGACGTTCATATCAACCAGTATGTTACCGACCCGGACACTGTTATGTATATGATTGGCACTGACAAAGAAGCCTTCGCGAAAAACAAGCTGGCTCTCTCCCTTGGGGCTTATTAAATGCAGACCCCCGGATTTTCCGGTCATGTGCAGCAGCTGAATAATATCAACCAGCGGAATATGTTCGAGATCACCGTTGAATGACATGCACAGTCCTTTTTCCCGGTAGGCTACCGCTGATTATGGTCATTACCATCTAGTCCCTGAACCGCTTCAATAAGTCGCCGTACTCATCAATCCTTCTGTCTCGCAGAAAGGGCCAGATACGGCGAACCCGCTCGCTTCGTTCACGATCAATTTCAACCAGCAGAATTTCTTCGTTTTCCTGTGAGGCAACCGCAAGAATTTCCCCTTGCGGACCGGCAGCAAAACTTCCTCCCCAAAACTTGATTCCGGTCTCCGGTTGCTGCTGCGATGGCTCAAAGCCAACCCGGTTGACCGCCAGAAGCGGCAGGCCGTTAGCCACTGCGTGCCCACGCTGAACGGTGCGCCAGGCATCATATTGCCGCCGCTGTTCATCAGCTGTATCTTCAGGGTCCCAGCCGATGGCGGTCGGATAAATCAGCAGGTCGGCACCCGCCAGTGCCATCATTCTGGCAGCTTCGGGATACCATTGATCCCAGCAGACAAGTACCCCGAGCGTGCCAACCGAGGTTTTGATCGGATTAAATCCGGTGTCTCCCGGGGTGAAGTAAAATTTTTCATAGAAGCCGGGATCGTCGGGTATATGCATCTTACGGTACATTCCGGCAATGGTACCGTCCCTCTCGAGAACCACCGCCGTATTGTGGTATAACCCGGCAGCACGACGTTCAAACAGCGATGTTACCAAAACGATCCCCAGTTCTTGTGCCAGAGTTCCGAAGGCCACCGTGGAAGGGCCGGGGATCGGCTCCGCAAGATCAAACAGGGGGGGGGACTCAACCTGACAAAAATATGTGGAGGTATGCAGTTCCTGGAGAATGACCAGTTCGGCTCCGGAAGCTGCAGCCTGGCGTACCATTGCTGATGATTTGGAAATATTGTCAGCTCTGCTGCCGGTGCAGCTCTGTTGGATCAGTGCAACATTGAGCGGTGTCATGGCAGCACCCCCTGGGGAAGCTGCATGGTAACGCAGTGGAGAGATCCATGCTGTTCCAGGAGCGAGAGACAATCAATACCGATGGTTTCACGTCCCGGAAACGCTTGGGCGATACGCTCCAAAGCGGTATTGTCGTTTTCAGGATCTCGATAGGTTGGCACCAGTACCGCACCGTTGATAATCAGGAAATTGGCATAGGTTGCCGGCAGTCGGTGAGCCTGTTCATCAAATTGCGCCTTGGGCCACGGCAGTGCTATCAGGCGGTAGTGGGAGCCATCAGGTGCTACAAAGGACTTTAATTCTTGCTCCATGAGTTTAAACTGCTCAAAGTGCTCATCGAGAGGGTGATCGCACCCCTGATAGATAATCGTATTATTCGGGCAGAAGCGGGCCAAGGTATCAATGTGAGAGTCAGTATCATCGCCGGCAAGAGCGCCATGATTAAGCCAGAGCACCCGTTTAGCCCCCACAAGCGATGCCAGAGCCTGTTCAATCTCGCTCTTGTCCAGTTGAGGGTTGCGATTTGGCGACAGGAGGCATTCAGAGGTGGTCATAATCGTACCCAGGCCGTCACTTTCAATGCTTCCGCCTTCCATGATCAGGCCGATTGTGTTCAGATTGGGAAGCAGCGCCCCACGTTGTTTGAGGTGTCTGGAGATAATGTTGTCATGGTATGCCGGAAATTTGAGTCCCCAGCCGTTAAAACCAAAATCCAGAAGGGTCGGCTTATTGTTGAAAAAGACGGTAATAGGCCCAAAATCACGGGCCCAGGTATCATTGTTCCTGATTTCATGGATGGTAACCCGGGACATTTCAACGCCGGCGTTAGCTAGGTATTTTGCCGCTGATGCAGCAACGGGAGCGGTGAGCAGCACCCGCTCGAAGCGGCTGATTTGCTTGATGATATCAGCGAATACCGGCTTGATGTCATCCAGCATGTAGGCCCAGTCCGTTCCTTCGTGCGGCCAGGACATCAGTATCCCGTCCTGAATTTCCCATTCGGCTGGTAATCGTGGATTCACGGTTGTGTATCTCCATTAGTTCAAATATGCAGAGTCAGGGTATGTCTGGTCTTCTCGGCGGTGGAGTATAGACCATTTAACTGTTGCCTTGCAAGAGTTGACGTAGCGGCTATACACTCAGTCACTTCATGCCTTGATCGTTATTCTCCAAGCGGTTTTATATTCGCATTTTCGGGGGGAGGAGTGATCTCAGATATCTACTGCTTGCATGTCTGAAACCGGCTACATTTTCCACCACGCTACGTACTTGACATAATATATCTTATGGGACATTTGCCTGGGGCGGTACAAATTAGCTTGCATTTTCAAGGCACTATCAGTAATGTTACGCATCCGTTCGAAACGTATTACTGAGGAGCAGGTTAACGTATGAGTAAAGAAGAAGCAATTGAAGTTGAAGGAACCGTTATTGAGCCGCTGCCAAACGCAATGTTCCGTGTCAAGTTGGAGAATGAACATGTTGTGCTCGCCCATATATCCGGTAAAATGCGCAAATACTTTATCAAAATTCTCCCCGGTGACAAGGTTACTGTGGAGCTTTCTCCGTACGATCTCACCAGAGGCCGTATCACCTATCGCGCCAAGTAAACCGACGCCTTTCTGACTTACTAAGTACAGGCCCGTCCATTCTGGAGGGCTTGTGTTGTTTCAAAATACACTTTGCGAGGAATTCATGTATACCGTTGCAGACCTGAAAAAAGGATTGAAGATAACTCTGGATGGTGACCCGTATCTGGTTGTGGCTTTTGATTTTGTCAAACCGGGTAAAGGCCAGGCACTGTACCGCACCAAGATGCGTAATATGATTAATGGAACTCTGCTAGACAGAACCTACCGTTCCGGTGAAACTTTTGAACCGGCAAGCCTTGAAGAACGTCAGATGGAGTATCTTTACAAGGAAGGCGATCATTATACCTTTATGGACCAGCAGACCTATGATCAGGTTGTCATGGAGGAAGAAACCCTTGGTGACGCTAAAAACTACCTGCTTGAAAATCTCAAGGTCGAAGTCATGCTTTTCGGCGAAAAGGCCATCGGCATTTCCCTCCCTAATTTCGTTAACCTGCGTGTCACAGCAACTGAACAGTGGGCCAAAGGAGACACCAGCGGTAATGACTCAAAACCTGCCACTGTTGAAACCGGCTATGTCCTGCGCGTCCCCCCTTTCATTGAAGAAGGCGAACTTATTGTAATCGACACCCGTACCGGCGAATATTCCACCCGAGTAAAGGGATAAGTCCATGAAAATTGACGCCTTGTGGTTTCGGGCGCATGTTATAAAAGCTGTTCGTGATTTTTTCTGGGATCGGGGGTTTCTTGAAGTTGAGACCCCCCTTCTTATTCCTGCCAATGCTCCGGAAGAACACATTAATCCGGTCATCACCCTCCCCTCCTGGCAGCTCCAGACATCACCCGAAATCTGCATGAAGCGCCTTCTCTGCCGAGGGCACCAGAAACTGTTTCAAATATCCCGTTGTTGGCGCGCTGATGAACGCGGCTTGCGTCACCTGTCCGAGTTTACCATGCTTGAATGGTATCGGGCAGACGCCGACTATCATACCCTGATGGCAGATTGTGAGGAACTGCTTCAGCATGTTGTCTCCTCATGCCTGCCAAAAGACCGAGTATTCAGGCGTAATTCAGCAAAAATTGACCCGTTTGCCCCCTGGGAACGTATACGCGTCCAGGAGGCGTTTTCCCGTTTTGGCCAGGTAAGCGTATTCGATTGCGTCAAGAAGGGGCTCTACGAGGAAATTCTGACAACCGTAATTGAGCCTGCCCTTTCGCAATTTGACTCCCCTGTTATCCTGATGGACTACCCTGCGGAATTAGCCGCACTGGCTCGCACCAAACCGGAAAACCGGGAGCTGGCTGAACGCTTTGAATTATATCTTGGGGGGCTGGAGCTGGCGAACGGTTTCAGTGAACTGACGGATCCCGCTGAACAGCGTTCTCGATTTGAAGAGGCGAACCGTGCTCGCAAAGCATCCGGTCAGATTGAACTGCCGCTGCCGGAGCCGTTTCTGAAGATTCTCGCTGCGCTGCCAAAATCGGCAGGAATTGCCCTGGGTATCGACCGGCTGGTAATGCTGACAGCAGGAGCAGATGCTATTGATGATGTTGTCGCGTTTACTCCTGAGGATCTGTAGTAATATCTTGATAGATTACCCGCTCACCGGTATAGGTGCGAAGGTGCAGGGTCGTGCCCTGTATGACGCAATCATCGGGGAGAACCGCAACTTTTCCTTTTCCTCCCGGCAGATCGATAACGTAATGCGGTACAGCCATGCCGGAGATGTGGCCACGCAGGCCGCGCATTATTTCCAGACCGGTACGAACTGAAGTCCGAAAATGTGCCGTACCCTTTACTAGATCCATCTGGTGCAGATAATACGGCTTGACCCGCAGGGAAAGCAGTCCGACCATCAGTTCCCGCATGATATCAACCGAGTCATTGACCCCCTTCAACAGAACCGTTTGATTGCCCAGCTGAATCCCGGCATCAGCCAGTAACGTGCAGGCAGCTGCTGAATCCGCTGATATTTCGGCGGGATGATTGAAATGGGTGTTGATATAAAGTGGGTGATATTGTTTCAGCAGAGTGCACAGGCCGGGAGTTATCCGGGCAGGAAGCGTAACCGGCACCCGGGTTCCGATCCGGATTATGGCAACATGGGCAATCATGCGCAAGCCCGATAAAATCAGTGACAGGGATTCATCGTCAAGCATCAGCGGATCGCCACCGGACAAAATTACGTCATGAATAGAAGGATGGGCGGCAATATACTCAAGAGCCTTGTAAAGATCTGCTTCAGTCATTGGAGCATCACCGCACCCCACAAGCCGTTTCCGCATACAGAAACGGCAGTAGACCGGACAACGGTTGGAAACAAGCAGTACTACACGGTCAGGGTAACGGTGGATAAGGCCTGAAACCGGGCTTAGGATATCCTCAGCCAGAGGATCAAGACACTGGTCAGCATCCTCAAGTTCTCTGACATCCGGCATGCACTGCTTCCAGATGGCATCATCCGGTTGCCTGATAAGACCGGCATAATAGTCTGTCAGCCGTACGGGATACCGTGAGGAAACAAGATCAATACTTTTACTAGATTCTATGTTAGTCGCTTTTTTATAGTTAGTTGCGCTAGTATATTTAATGTATTGCATTATAGTTATGCCTGCCTGTGATAGGGATGGGATGTGAACATAGAAATATGTTATTTGCTTGAAAATAGTCAGCTTTTATGAAATACACAACACATTATTAATCCACGTATCTCCCCTGATTTTCAGTTAATTCACTCAAAAACGGTTACCTGCCATGTACACAAAATACTATGGATTCAACGAAAAACCGTTCACATTGACGCCGAATCCCCGATTTATGTTCCTGAGCAAAAATCACCGGGAAGCGTTTGCCCATCTGCTGTTCGGCATCAACAACCATTACGGATTTATCGAACTTGTCGGCGAAGTCGGCACCGGGAAAACCACCGTGCTCCGTTCACTTCTCTGCCGTTTAGGCGATGACACGTACCGGTCTGCACTTATTTTCAATCCTTGCATGACCGGTGTCGAACTGTTTCGCAGCATTAATCATGAATTCGGCCTCCAGTCCGGGAGTGAATATATCAGCGAGCTTTTGGAAGAGCTCAACAGTTTTTTGCTCAGGGAGAATGCGCGAGGCGTTACCGTCGTTCTCATAATAGACGAAGCCCAGAACCTGTCACCAACAATTCTTGAACAATTACGGCTTATATCCAATTTTGAGACCGAAAACGACAAACTGATACAGATTGTCCTGGCGGGTCAGCCAGAGCTCTCGACGCTTTTAGGCCTGCCGGAGTTGAGACAGCTGAATCAGCGCATCACCGTACGTTACCGGCTTTTGGCCATGGACGGTGACGATACACGTTCCTACGTCCATCACCGGATGGTGGTGGCAGGCGAAACGGGCGGAGTTTCTTTCAACCGCACAGCACTGGCGTTAATACAACTCTACTCCCGCGGCATCCCCCGTCTTATCAACAATCTCTGCGACCGTGCGCTGCTGGTTGGTTATGGTGATGAGCGTAGAATCATTACCGCTCGCATCGTTACCAGGGCGATAGTGGAGCTGGTTACCGTGCAGCACGGCAGACGCCTGTTTTTGGCGACAATCGGCATGGTAACAGTTGTTGCCGTGTGTTTGGGTGCCTTCCTGTCTCTGGATTACAGCGGAAGGCTTTCAGGCAATCAAGCCACAACCGGCTCTCCACGGCAATCGCCCCCACAAGTTCATTCAGTAATTCCTGCAAAAGCTGCTGTCGTTACTTCCCCCCCTGCCCCTTCCCCTGCTCGAGGACCAAATCCAGAAACAGCGGTTGCGCTTCCCATCGTTACGGAAAAGAACTTCTCGCAACTTCAACGGGAAATCCTGTCCTTTGATCAGAATGATGTTCACCTTCGTGCCTTTAACACAATCGCAGATGTGTGGGGAGCCGGTCCTAACGACCGTTCACGCACTGCTGTGAAGAAGAAACTTCGGGTAACAATCTTCAGGGGGACCCTGGCCGAAGCAATCCGTTTTGACCTGCCATTTCTTGTTCTGACAAAAGTGACCGGCAGAATGGGTGGATACTGTATTGCGGTTACTTCTACAGGAAATAATTCAGTGTCAATCTCCCCATCATTGTTCGGCAAGGGTACCCTGACCAAAAACGAACTGAATTCAATTGCCAGCGGAACATTTTATCTGGTATGGCAGAATTCAAACCGTATACCAGACGACGTAAAACAAGGTAACAGTAGCAATAATATCAAAGAGCTGCAGCGACTTCTCCAGCGGTCCGGCGCATACAGCGGTCCAATTGACGGTGGTTATGGCGCTGCAACAGTTAAAGCGGTCAGTGATTTTCAGCGCTCAGCCGGGATTGCCCATAATGAAACAGTGGGAGAACTGACTCTCGCTGCCCTCTCAAGATACGATACCACCATAAAAATCCCATCCCTATCATCGGTAGGAAATTCAAAATGAGTTCGATCATGAAAGCCCTTAAAAGGCTTGAAGATGACAAAGTCATGCACCAGCCTGACGAGATGAAAATAGATGCGGAAATAGTACGGGCCACCACTCACCGTCCGGCATCTTCAGCGCGCATGCTGTTGATTTCACTGATTCTTATGGCATGCGGCTCCGCAGCAACATACCTGTTTATGAAACACGACAGGACACCTGTTTTTTCATCCCGGAAAGAACCCGTTATTTCCAGTCAAAAACAGCCTGCTGCACCGACCGCTCCGGAAATAAAAACAGAACAACTTCCGGAAGCAATCATCGTGGTTCCTGCAGCGGACACCAGGAAGAACAAAACGGCAGCCCCGGCAACAATTCCCCCCCCGCTCACTCATGCAGAACAGGACAAAAAACATCCTGTCGCATCACGCCCCGCTCCCCAGGAACAGACGCCCTCCCCCGTTATCCTTCCATTACCTGCACCCGCCAAGACAGCCGCCGCCCCGGCTCTCAGAGTAAACGGCATCGCCTATCAGAATGGCTCTGTTGACAATATGGCGGTCATCAATGGCATTCCCGTGTTACGTGGATCAACTGTTGAAGGGGTCATCGTAGAGGAAATTCAGAAGGATCGAGTCCTGTTTCAATACAACGGGGAAAAATTCGGGATTTCGCTCGGGCAGTCAAATCGATAGAGCAGACTTACCTGACGATAATCTTGATAAAGCGTATCAGATAATCTACACCGGACCAGACTGTCAGGATGGTGGCAATCCAGAGGTAAAACATGCCAACGTTATGCATATTGACGGTCAGAAGTGTGTGGGAAATTCCAAAAAACCAATTGTATTTGTAATGCAGAACGAGCCCTAGTATGGCAACTATCTGAAAGATCGTTTTGTATTTACCCAGATCACTTGCCTGAATCACAATGCCTTCGCTTGAAGCGATGCCGCGCAGCCCGGTAATGATGATCTCCCTCGCCAGAATTACAAGCACCATCCAGGCCGGAACCCGGTTAAACGGCAGGATCATAATTAACGCAGCCATGACTATCAGCTTGTCAGCGATCGGATCAAGAAACTTACCAAAGATAGTGACAATTCCCATACGGCGCGCCAGATAGCCATCAAGCCAGTCTGTGATTGATGCCACAGCAAAGAGGGCCGCCGCCCAAAAGCAGGCTGACCGGGACGGCGACATCAGAAGCGCTGCAAGGAGCGGAATGGCAGCTATTCGCATCATGGTGAGGATATTCGGTAGGTTGAGTATCTGATTCGGCTGGCTGGTCGATGTCATTATTTTATATACCGCTTTCCTGGTAAGACTTCATGTAGGAAAGAACCCGGTTCACATAGGTTCGTGTTTCGTTATAGGGTGGAATTCCACCATATTTGGCAACTTTATGTAATCCTGCATTGTAGGCCGCAAGCGCAAGCGAAACATCCCCGCGAAACGTATCAAGCAAAAATCGAAGATATTTCACCCCACCTTCAACATTATCTTTTGGGTTATACAGGTCAGCAACTTTCAGCGATCTGGCTGTTTCAGGCATAAGCTGCATCAAACCGCCAGCCCCTTTGCTGGAGACGGCATTGGGATTGTACCCTGATTCGGCGTGAATTACAGCCTTCACCAAACTCGGATTAACACCGTATTTATCGGAGCAGATTTTGATAAGCTGCTCATATTCTGCAGGATTAACTGAAGAAGCGTACTTGAGTTTTGTCCGGAGCTCCCTGTCTTTCTTCAGGTCACGCATAAAGACCTTGTAGCGCTTATCCGTCGGTGCGTCAGTGAAATGAACAATACCATCATCATCAACATAACGGTAGATATCTGCTCTAACGCTACCCGGTACGGCCAGAGCGCTGATGAGCGCAATACTGAGGCAGACCATACTACGAGCACCATATGACATGATTCGCGATAACATAGCGTCAATAATCCCAGAGTACCCGTATTTGTCAAGAGATATTCTGTTTTATATAGTGGCTGAACCAGTTTGAAATTGACTTTTGAGAGGCCATGTTCTACTAATATCGCTTTCGTAAGGGGGATATTTCAATGAGCAAAAAACCTGTTACCTATAAGGATTCCGGGGTGGATATTGCTGCTGGAAACAGTTTTGTCAACCTGATCAAGCCGTTGGTCAAGGCTACGTCGCGTCCGGAGGTACTTGCGGACATCGGCGGATTTGGCGGCCTGTTTTCTCTCAATACGGCAAAGTATAAAAATCCAGTCCTGGTTTCCGGGACTGACGGCGTCGGCACCAAACTTAAGATCGCCTTTCTGGCGGACCGCCACGACACCGTTGGTATAGATCTTGTGGCAATGTGTGTAAATGACATAATTGTTCAGGGTGCGGAACCACTCTTTTTTCTGGATTACCTTGCCACAGGAAAGTTGTTACCGGAAAAAGGTGCCGAGATTGTCAAGGGAATCGCCGAAGGGTGCAAGCAGGCAGGCTGTGCATTGATTGGCGGAGAAACTGCTGAAATGCCCGGTTTCTACTCTGATGGTGAATATGATGTTGCCGGTTTTACAGTTGGAGTCGTTGATCGAGAAAACATTATTGATGGCTCGGGTATATCTGTCGGCAATAAATTGATCGGCATTGCTTCAAGCGGATTACACAGCAACGGGTATTCTCTGGCACGAACGTTGATATTTGACCAACTTGGACTCACCGTACATGATACTTTTCCCGGTTCTGATTCTTCAGTTGCTGATGTACTGCTGACTCCCACCCGGATTTACGTCCGCTCGATTCTGAACCTGCTGAAAGATTATGCCATTAATGGCATCGCCCATATCACCGGGGGCGGTTTATTGGAAAATGTTCCCCGGGTGCTCCCTAAGGGGTGCCAGGCCAATATTTTCACCGATACGTGGCAGCGACCGAACCTTTTTACTGTTTTGCAAAAAGCAGGTAATGTTGAGCGCGATGAAATGTACCGCACCTTTAACATGGGAATTGGCATGGTGTTGGCGGTTGCGGAGAGCCTGGCAGAGGAAATTATTGACCGCTTGAACGGGATGGGCGAATCAGCCTGGATTATCGGCGATATAGCTGCCTGCACCGAAGGTGATGAACGAGTTGAACTGGTTGAGGGCTAAGTTATGTCTGGGAACGCGCCATGCAGACTGGGTGTCCTGGTATCGGGAAGCGGCACTAATCTGCAAGCCATAATTGATCGCATTGAATCCGGCGATCTTAATGCCGAGATAGCCTGTGTTATCAGCAACAAAGCCGATGCCTATGCCCTCACCCGTGCAGCGCGGCATGCAATTCCGGCTGTCGTCCATAGCAACGCACACTTTTCCGAGCGGAGTTCATATGACGCCGCTACAGTTGAGATACTACGCAGTCACAAGGTGGATCTGGTAATTCTTGCCGGCTTTATGAGGATTCTGACGGACACCATGGTACATGCCTTTCCTAATGCGATCATGAATATCCACCCCGCCCTGCTCCCCTCATTCCCGGGCCTGCATGCCCAGCAGCAGGCACTTGACTACGGTGTTCGCTATTCCGGATGCACCGTACACTTTGTTGACTGTGGCACCGATACCGGCCCGATAATCATGCAGACGGTAGTTCCGGTTGAGCAGGACGATACAGAGGAAACCCTGTCAGCCCGAATTCAGAAGGCGGAACACCACACGTTTGCGGCAGCGATCAAGCTTTTCGTAAACAATAAAATCCAGGTACATGGGCGAAAGGTTCGAATACTCCCATAACCCATCAACTTTATTAAATTCACCTTCAAAAGGAAGAGCATGCAGCACATCGTGAATTTTCTAACTGCCAGGATCAATTCAGCCCGCCAGGACTTGATGGTTCTGGCAGTTGTCTTTGGGACAGCCTTCTTCCAATTCCTCTGGAAATTCCCCCTCATGGAACCGGATGAAGGGCGGTATAGTGAAATCCCCCGTGAAATGCTGGAACGGGGCGATTTTATCACTCCCATGCTCAATTACGTCAAATACTTCGAAAAACCGCCGCTGCACTACTGGCTGAATGCGCTGTCCATGACGGTTTTTGGTGAAAACGAGTTTGCCACCCGCTTTCCGGGAGCGCTCTGCGGTCTCCTGACGGTTCTATTTACCTATCACGTCGGCACGAAGCTGTTTGGTCGCCGTGAAGGACTCATGGCGGCACTCATACTTGGATCGTGTACTGGATTCCTGCTGCAGGGGCGCATTAATCTGACTGATATGACCCTCACCTTCTGTATGTCCGCTTCCATCGGCTGTTTTCTGCTGGCAACCCGTCCCGCGGAGCGGAGCAAGGCGGTTTATTACTATCTGTTTTACACCTTTGCCGCCCTGGCCGTTCTTGCCAAGGGACTCATCGGCCTTGTCCTGCCCGGCGGCGTAATCTTTTTCTACCTGCTTGCCTGCCGGCGCTGGTCACTCCTGAAGGAAATGCGTATTTTCACTGGCATTGCGCTGTTTCTGGCGATTGCAGCACCCTGGTTTGTCCTGGTCTCCGAGCGGAATCCGGAGTTTTTCCAGTTCTTTTTTATTCGTGAGCATTTCCAGCGTTTTCTGTCCAATGTCCATGGTCGCCACCAGCCATTCTGGTTTTTCCTGCCGATCCTCCTGCTGACCATGCTTCCCTGGTCTTTTTTCATTCCGCAGGCCCTTCTGGCCGCCTGGCGTAAGCGGAAGGAACAGGGGGGAGAGCCTCTCCTTTTTCTCATCATCTGGGCCGCAGTGATCTTCCTGTTTTTCTCAAAGTCCAACTCAAAACTGATCCCCTACATACTGCCGGTTTTCGCGCCGCTTTCACTGCTGGTGGGCCTGTTCTTCTCGCATGTATTTGATGGCGAAACGGTTCCCCGCCGCACCGGAAAATTGGTGTCAGTTATCCTCGCCCTGCTCGGCTGCGGCGTCATCCTGTATCCCCACGTTGTTGCCGATACCTACATTTCCCCAGTGGGTGGGATCGTGCTGGGAACGGTCTTTCTGGTTGAGGGAGCTTTGGTTTTCTTTGCCGCACGACGCAGCGACCCTGTTGGCCTGTTTGCCTCCCTCTGCACAGGTGGGCTGCTGCTGGCACTGGTTGCCCCGCATGCGGCCTTTTCGACAATTTCAGCACGAAATGCCAGTTCCGTTGAACTCTGCCGGATGGTAGCATCGGTGGCAACTCCGGAGACAGCGGTTGTGTCTGTCGGCTACGAACAAGGACTTCCCTTTTATGCCCGACGCCGTGTTATAGTGGCAGACGGAATTGGTGAGCTGGAATTTGGGGCCAAGATTGGTGACCAGTCAGCCTGGTTCATGGATCTGGCGCGTTTCCATCAGCTCTGGGACTCCGGACGGCATGTGGTTGCGCTGGTTCAACCGGAGGAGTTGCCCCGCCTCTCTTCGGAAGCCAGGACACCGGTAAAAATACTGGGGAAAGACTTGCGACGTGTTCTGATCACCAACCGCTGATTATATTAAATCTGGTTCGCTGATTCGGTGAGCAGCGGACCGTTATTGTACTGGAGGACGTAATGCGCAGTGATTTTCTTCCATTTTCAACCCCCACGCTGGAAGATGCGGAGATCAATGAAGTTGTTGATTCCCTCCGCTCAGGCTGGATCACGACCGGTCCCAAGGTCAAACGGTTTGAGGAGGCGTTCCGTTCCTACGTCGGCGCTCCGTTTGCCGTATCCCTCAGTTCGGCAACCGCCGGTCTTCATCTGACCCTGCTGGCCTTGAAAATACAGGAAGGTGATGAAATTATCACCACACCGATGACCTTTGCCTCCACCGTCAGTATGATTGTCCTGTGCGGCGCAAAGCCGGTGCTGGTCGACATTGAGCCGGGGACTCTCAACATTGACGCCGCGAAAATACGGGAAAAGATCACCCCCCGAACCAAAGCAATCATCCCGGTACATTTTGCCGGCCAATCCTGCGATATGGACCCGATTTTCGCTCTTGCTGAAGAATTCAAGCTTACCGTTATTGAAGATGCAGCACATGCCGCCGGAACCGAGTACAAGGGACAGCGCATCGGCTCACTCAACAGTATTTCCATCTTTTCTTTTCACCCCAACAAAAACATCACTACCGGTGAAGGAGGGATGGTCTGCACCCCTGATGAAGCAGTGGCTGAAGAGGTGTCACTGCTCAAGTTTCACGGTATGAACAGGGAGGCATGGAAACGCTTTGCCGCCTCGGGAACACCCAGCTACGACATTGTTCTGCCCGGCTTCAAATATAACATGATGGATATCCAGGCGGCACTCGGCATTCATCAGTTGCCGAAACTGGATGATTTCATCAACAAACGTCAGGTAATTGCAGAGTTCTACAACCGTGAATTTGCCGACATCCCGGAACTTGCCCTGCCGGTCTCTGCCCCCTATGAGCAGCGCCACGCCTGGCACCTGTACACACCGCTGGTGAGAATCGAAAAATTATCAATTGATCGTGATCAGTTCATGGCGGAGCTGAAGGGGGAAAACATCGGTTCCGGCCTGCATTACAAGGCGATTCACCATCATGCCTGGTATCGGGAGAATCTGCCCCAGGCGGATGGTTCACTTCCCAACGCTGATTACGCCTCGGACCGGATCCTTTCGCTGCCGCTCTTTCCAAAGATGAACCTGGAAGATGCCGGCGATGTCGTTACCGCTGTTAAAACCATTATAGCGAGAAACAGAAAATGACCCCGTATATTTCTATTGTTATACCGGTTTACAATGAAGAGCCGAACATCCAGCGGCTCTTTACCCGCCTCTACCCCGTGATGCAGGAGATCGGCAAGCCGTTTGAGATCATCTTTACCGATGACGGCAGCCATGACCGCTCTCTTGAAATGCTCAAGGCACTGGCGGCTGACCATTCCGAGGTCCGGGTCGTTGAATTTAACGGCAACTTCGGCCAGCACATGGCAATCATGGCTGCCTTTGAGATCAGTCGCGGCGAGATCGTTATCACCCTTGATGCCGATCTGCAGAACCCGCCGGAGGAAATTCCCAAACTGGTTGCCGCAGTGGAACAGGGGCACGATGTCGTCGGGACGATCCGGCAGCAGCGTCAGGATTCCATTTTCCGCAAAACGGCATCGCGTCTGGTCAACATCACAACCCGCAAGATAACCGGCATAAAAATGAGTGACTACGGCTGTATGCTCCGTGCATATCACCGTAACATCGTGGAAAACATTAACCGCTGCGGTGAAAGTTCCACATTTATTCCCGCTCTGGCACAGACATTCGCCGCTAACCCCTGCGAGATTGCGGTTGCCCATGCCGAACGGAGTGAAGGAGAAAGCAAATACTCTTTCTACAAATTGATCCGTCTCAATTTTGACCTGATGACCGGTTTTTCGGTAGTGCCGCTCCAGCTCTTCGCCCTGATGGGAATCATGACTTCAATCTTCGCCATTGCCTTCGCACTGTTCCTGCTGATTCGCCGCTTCGTTGTCGGTGCAGAGGTTGAAGGGGTCTTCACCCTGTTTGCGATCATGTTTTTCTTCCTCGGCATTACAATTTTCGGCATCGGCATTGTGGGTGAATATGTGGGGAGGATCTACCAGGAGGTACGACGTCGCCCGCGCTATGTGGTGCGCAAGGTGCACGGAGCCGACCATGAATAATATTGTTGTGGCGTGTGCATACCACAATGTCGGGTATCGCTGCCTTGAAGAACTGCTGCGCCAGGGTGCCGATATCCGGCTTATTTTCACTCACGAAGATTCCCCTGCCGAGGAGATCTGGTTCGCATCGGTCCGCGAACTTGCTGATCAGCACGGCATCCCGTATGTTACCACGTCAATCAACGAGCCTGAAAATCTGGTGCGGATACGGGACATTGCGCCGGACTTTCTTCTTTCGTTCTACTACCGGAACATGATAAACAGTGAAGTGCTGGATGTGCCCACGTGCGGTGCCCTTAACCTGCATGGTTCCTACCTCCCTCACTACCGCGGCAGGGTTCCGGTAAACTGGGCGGTCATAAACGGAGAAACCGAAACCGGTGCGACACTGCATTATATGGTGGCAAAGCCTGACGCCGGCGATATCGTTGACCAGGAGAAAGTGGCAATCGCCTTTACCGATACCGCATTCCATGTCTTTTCTAAAGTAACGGATGCGGCGGTAACGGTTATCAAGCGCGCCTGGCCGCAGTTGCTGGCCGGAACGGCACCGCGCATCGCCATGGACCTGAAGGCGGGTAACTACTGCAACGGCAGGCGGGCGGAAGACGGCAGGATTGACTGGAGCAAAACGTCACACCAGATATACAACCTGATTCGTGGCGTTACCCACCCCTACCCCGGTGCCTTTACGTACCTGAACGGCAGGAAAATCGTCATCTGGCATGCCTGCCCCACCGTCGGCAGCGGCATTCCGGGCCAAATCGTTTCCCTGGCACCGCTACTGGTCGGCACCGGTGACGGACTGCTGGAAATACAAACAGTACAGATGGAAGGTGAAGCAGAACTGGCAGCGGCGGACTTCGCCATCTCACATGATCTTGAACTGATCGCCCGTCCACAACAGCTGGACTAACAAATACTGATAGATAGGACACAACATGAAAGTACTTATTCTTGGTGTAAACGGTTTCATCGGCAACGCCCTCACCCACCGCATCCTCACCACGACTGACTGGGAAGTCTATGGCCTCGACATGGCCTGTGACAAGCTTGAACGCTCCATCGGTGAGGACCGGTTCCATTTCCTTGAGGGAGACATCACCATCAACAAGGAGTGGATCGAGTATAATATCAAAAAATGTGATGTGGTGCTGCCGCTGGTAGCCATCGCCACCCCGGTTACCTATGTGAAGGACCCGTTACGGGTTTTTGAACTCGATTTCGAAGAAAACCTGAAAATTATCCGCCTCTGCGCAAAATACAAAAAACGGGTCATTTTCCCTTCCACCTCGGAAGTGTACGGCATGAGCCCGGATCTGGAGTTTGATGAAGAAAGCTCACCGCTGATGCTCGGCCCGATCAATAAGGAGCGCTGGATATACTCCTGCGCCAAGCAGATGCTGGACCGTGTTATCTACGCCTATGGAGCCCACGAGGGGCTTCAGTACACCCTGTTCCGCCCCTTCAACTGGATTGGCCCCAAACTGGACAGCATCAGCACGGCCAAAGAGGGGAGTTCACGTGTTCTGACCCAGTTTTTGTACAACATCCTGGCCGGTGAACCGATTCAGCTGGTGGATGGCGGCAACCAGCGCCGCTCCTTCACCTATGTGGAAGACGGCATCAGCTGCCTGATGAAGATTATTGCCAACGTGGACGGCTGCGCTGACGGCGGCATATTCAATATCGGCAACCCGCACAATGACCTTTCCGTCAGGGAGTTGGCCGAAAAACTGATCGCCTTGATCAAGGAGTATCCTGCCTACCGGGACAAGGCAGAGAACTGCCGCATTGTGGAAGTAACGTCTGACAGCTTCTACGGCAAAGGTTACCAGGACATGCTGACACGGGTACCGTCCGTGAAAAATGCCAAGGATCGCCTCGGCTGGGAACCGGAGACAACTGCCGATGATGCACTGCGCAAAACCATGGATTTCTACCTGATTGAAGATCGGGAAAAGATCAAGCACCTGCTCTAGGGGTGACCAAGCGGGGTTTATTGATTTATGGAATTACCGGCACCGACAACCGTAGCTTTAAAAGTTGATGTTGATACGTTTATCGGTACACGCGACGGCATACCGAAGCTGCTGAATACGCTTCAGCAGTTCGGTATCCGGGCAACATTCTATTTTTCCCTCGGCCCTGATAATTCGGGGAAAGCCATCCGGCGGATCGTTAAAAAGGGTTTTCTCAGCAAGATGCTGCGTACACGAGCCCCTTCAATGTACGGTTTGCGGACCATGCTGTACGGAACGCTGCTCCCGCCGCCCCGGATAGGTGCCCTGTTACCCGATGTGATACGCAGTGTCAGACAGGCCGGGCATGAAGTCGGGATTCACTGCTGGGATCATGTCAAATGGCACGACTATCTTGGCCGATTCACAAAACAGGCGGTTGCGGAAGAACTGAACAGCTCCGCAGGAATGTTTGAAAAAATCTTCGGATTTCCGGCCAGAACCACCGCAGCCCCGGGCTGGACCGTATCGGCCGATTCTCTTGAGATCCAGGACAGCATGCGGCTTGCCTACAGCAGCGATTCCAGAGGCACCGCACCGTTTTTTCCGGTTATGGACGGCCGGCGCTTTACAACCCTGCAGATCCCTTCCACCTGGCCCACCATGGATGAGCTTCTTGGTGAAAACGGCATAACTCTCGATACTATCAATGACCAGTATCTTGCATTCCTGAAGCCGGGTCTCAATGTTCACACCATCCACGCCGAACTTGAAGGCAACGCGCTGAACAGTACGTTTATTGATCTGCTTACCCGACTCTCCGCACACAACGTCCGCTTTATAACCCTTGCTGAAGCTGCTGAAGAGTTTGCGGTACACGCGCCAGAGTGCAGCCTGAAGATGGGCGCTATTGCCGGGCGTGCCATGCCGGTGGCACTTCAAGGGTAATTCATTATTTCTGACCTTCCCCCTTTTTTGTCTGCGTAACAGCTGTTTTTCGGCAAAATACTCCGGTAGATTCTGGTACTGGTAACGGTGTCAGCTTATGCATTCGGTATCAACAAAAACAGGCACATACAGTTTATGCCTGTATGTGCCTGTTTAACTAATTCAGGTATGTAATGCCGCAGCGTTCATGTACTCGGCATATTGAATGGTTTAGAAGTGAAATGCTACCCCGGCAGAGACAGAAAGATACCCATCAGCAATCGCATGGTAGAGCATATTAGCAGTAATGCCAACCTGCTGATTGATCGCAAATTCACCACCAGCACCTAAAACGACACCAAAATGGGTTTCATTAGCTTTGGCCGATACTAATGTATTGCTATTGTAACCCTTAGCTTCGTCAAAACTGAGTTCCAATCCACCCTGTCCAAAAACATTGAGCTGTTGAGTCACCGGGATAAAATACCGGCCACTGATATCGATAGGAAGTCTTGTGTAGGTAAGCTCTACCCCATTATCTGTTTTGTTTGCCCGTAAATAGGAAAAATCGCCTCTAACCTGAATGTTTTTTGCCACTTCAACACCGGCGCCGACTGTTCCGCCAAGTAAGGACCCTACACCAGATGCCGGTTCAGTTCCGAAGGTACCGGTTACCTCCAGTGATTTGTCGCCCTGTTTGGCAAAAGCAGATACACCCACCAGTAACATACAAGCCATCACTGCCATTGAAACGATCTTCTTCATAGTGCCTCCCATCATGATTTTGTATGCCTTCAACGCACATAGTAAATACCAGCAGTACAGGGTTACGTCAATTACTTACTGCACAACACGGCCTGCATGGAGAAACCAGCGGTCGAGAACGACATGCCGGGTGAACCAGCTGCTGGAGAGTAGCCTGGCCCCGACATACCGCGACAATTTTGAAAGACAGGGGTGCCTGGAGGTTATTGAACTTTCGGCGCTGAAGTGACGGGTCAGTTGCACCGGGTACGGCTCCAGTTTTTCGCGCCGATAATCTCCATTGGCTGAAACTATGGTTTCCGCAGCCATCAGGGCGGACTCAATCGCCGGCAGGATACCTTCACCGCTGAGTGGGCTGGCAAGCCCGGCCGCATCTCCGATCAGCAGAGCCCCATCATGGACGCACCTGCGCCTCCGTTTGCTAAACAGCTGATACGCGTGCCCCTGGAAAGTCCTGAAGCTGCCGGGAAGGTCCCCCCTCTGTGTAAGGAACGAGGAGAACTCGCTGAAAGCACGGTTCACATCCCCTGTATCCGCTCGTCCCAGGCCGATATTGAGATAGTTCTCCTTCCGGAACAGCCACCCGTACCCTTTCATATCCCGGCTGAAGAACAGCTCCGGCGTACCGGGTTGAATACGGCACGTTCGTGCCTCTTTCTCACTCAAGGCGTATTCTCCTGCCCGGGCTGCAACAACCGCCTCCCGGCCGATACCCGCACCAAGAAGGCGTGCCACCGGGCAGAAGTGCCCCCCCGCTCCCACCAGCAACCGGGCCTTGATCCGCCCGTTTACCACCCACCAGCCGTCCGCCCGGCCCAGCGTAACTGCCGATTCCCCCAGCAACTGCTGCACGTGACAGCGCTGCAGGAGAAAATGATCAAATTCACTCCGTCTGATGCCGTAACTGACGGTTGTATTGTAGCGGGTAACAACTGCACTCCCGTTCATGAGACCGGTGCGAAAACTGCTGATTTCCTGAAGTATCCGCCCCTGGCGATACTCATCTGGATCAAGCCCCAGCGTCTCAAACACCGCCGGGGTTATCCACCCCGCGCACGGCTTTTCTCTCGGGAACCGGGCCTTGTCCAGCAACAGCACATCAGCTCCCGCTTCCCTCAATTTTCCGGCACAGCTGGAACCTGCAGGTCCGCCACCGATGACAAGCACATCGCAGGATTCCATTACGGCTCCAGAGGCGGGTTGAGATACCGATCCCGGGTCCAGGGAAGCAGATTGTTGCCGGAACGGGCAAAGAGAACCTGAAACAGTTGCAGGGAACCGATGTTGAAATTGGCAATGCAACCGGACAGATACAGCCGCCAGGCGCGGATAAAAGTTTCATCGAACATTTTCCGTACCTGGTCCAGATTTTGTTCATAGCGGTCCAGCCACTGTTCGCATGTTTTGGCATAATGAAGCCGCAGGTTTTCCACATCCAGCACTGTAAAATCACGAGTTTCAAAGATCGCCATCATCTCCCGAAGAGTCGGGGGATAACTGCCGGGAAACATGCGTTTCAGAAACCAGGGACTCATGGGCGTCGCCCTGTTCTGCCCGATGGTTTGGATCAGGCCAACCCCCTGTTCAGTAAGGGTACGATCGATCACTCCGCCCAGTTCCTGATAATGGTCCGGCCCCACATGCTCCAGCATCCCCACAGAAACGAACACATCACAACGACCCGTAATGGTGCGATAGTCATCTTCGATATATTCCACCCGCCCCGCCACCCCTTCGGCACCAGCCCTCTGACGGGCATGGGTGATCTGCTCACGGGAAATGTTATATGCCTTGACCGTGACCCCGTATTTCCCCGCCATGTGGCGGGCCAGCGCTCCCCAGCCACAACCTGCCTCCACCACGGTCTGTCCGCTCCGCAGTCCGAGCTTGCGACAGATCAATTCCATCTTGGCAATCTGGGCATCGTCCAGCGAGGCATCAGGGGTTGAAAAATAGGCGCAGGTATACTGCATCTCCGTATCAAGCCACAAACGATAAAAATCATTGCCGATATCATAGTGGTGATGGATATTTTTCCGTGCCCCCAGGAGGGTGTTGAGATTTGGCTGATTGCGGCGGTACGCGGCACTGTCCGAGTTCTGCCGGAACCTTGGCGTTGCCGCCATTGACCGATACACAACTTCCATGTACCGGACCAGACCGCCCTCGATCTCGATGCGACCGGCACTGTAATCGTCACCAAAATGGAGGAGCGGATTGACAAGGAACCTCCAGAGGGTGCCCCGGTCATGGATTATCATGGTGATGTCGGGCGATGATCCAACCTCCGAAACAGCACCACCGCCCCATAGTACGATCCGCAACGGCGGATCACCTAAGGCGTGCAGGATTTTTTGCGCCAGCCACCTGTCCATGGTGGTGCACCTGCCGCTGTTGTTCCGGCCACCCTTCCGGCCGGAGGAAACAGCGAATGTGCCCGTTGCCGGATTATTCATACCCTGCCCTTATACGCCTGCGATTTGCATACTGTTCACCATCAGTCCGGAAGCCCTTCCCGCAATAATTTTCCGATAAATGCGCCGCCATTTCCCGGTTTTGAAAAATGGAGGTACGCATTGACAGAAAACCTGCTTGGATCGAGCAGGTAATACCCGAATGTTATTTCACCAATGTTTTCAAACCCGGACAACTCAGGGTAATGGCTGATTATCTGATCACGCTCCGCAGTCGGCAGAGTTGCAATCAGGGATACTGAAGCGATGTACTCACTGGCGGTACAGACCGGCACACCTGCCCGGAACTTCTGCTGAGCCGCTGCGTGGGCTAATTCGTGGACCACATAACCGCGCCATATATCCCGGTTCATTGGGATCCCGAAAGCCGGCGGCGACTGGGCGGATCTGGCAACCACCGCCCCGTAGTCCAGCAGACGTATTTCATTACTGCGTGCATCATACTGTCCGACGACGCTTGCATGGCCGGCACCGGATATGGTTTTCACCAGAGCGATGGTCAGACTTCCTGAATAATCAAGACCTATGGAGCCAAGGAATTCGCGGCCGGCCTGTACAGCGGAGCAGACCGCTTCCAGCTCACTGCGCTGCTCTGCACTCACCGTAATTTTGGAAGCGCCGCACCTCCCCTGAAAAGCGTGCAGCACTCCGGGTGCGGCGCACCACGCGAACAGCACCAGTACATAACAAACGAATTTCTTCAGGAGTACGGCCATGGTGTAAACTCTCGCTCTGCCAAATATTCAGAGGCTGTCAGGATGTAGTGCGCCGGCCGGCCTTATCCCCTCTGGACATTTTCCGCCTGGAGACCTTTCGGCCCTTTGACGACGTTAAAGGTAACCCGGTCCCCTTCTGCCAGCGACTTGAAGCCGTCACCGATGATTGCCGAAAAATGAACAAACACATCACCGCTGCCGTCAGCCTGCTCAATAAACCCGAAACCTTTGCTGTCGTTGAACCATTTAACTGTTCCTGTTGCCATTACTCTTCTCCTTTTAACCTGCGATTGTATGCTGCATATACGGTACTGCAAAATTCAGCCGGATTTTGTTACTGCTGGCTGGAAATCATTGTGTTTTCCGATAGATCATTTGTTTCAGAGGAAGGTGGACTGAATATGACATCGGTAAAATATTTGCTAAAGCCAAGGTCGCGGATAGCGCGCTGCATGCGGTCCGTAACATTCACCAGCTTTGCTTCAATACCCCGCAGTCTGGCGCACTCCATCCAAACGCTCAGAAGCTGCAAACCGCTTGTGTCCGGCTCTTCAATCTGTTCGCAATCGATCACAAAACTTTTCTCACCTTCAGATTGCATCTGATTAAGCGAGAGAATGACAAGATCAATGTTTTCCGGCACCCCTGCCATGGTCCAGTCCCCCTCAAGATGGGCCACTGTACCGTCAATACGGACACTCATACACGCCTCCATGGACACAGCCAGTAAAATGTAGAATGTACTGGACATTACATTGTCCGTGCCAAGCGAGATAAATGTTTTATGCTGTTATATCGGTATGTTACACCTGTGACAAAGGATCTGATCTGTGCAATAAATATTACCGGGCCGGAAGTGTTCGGGCAGTAGCACGGTAACTGTCTGAAAGTTTTGATATTTATGGTGAGGTAACAATTTTGCCCTCCGTTCCGTTTATGACATACGCCTTTGCCGTTAAGCTCCCCCTCTTAAGATAAGAGGGGGTTAGGGGGAGTTATGAGCCTCTTGCGGCAAATTAGAACGAATCAGGTAACATATTGAACCGTTTTATTACGCCGGCGCCTGACCGGTTTTCAGAATATCCACCCGGAGCATCCAGCGGCGCACTTCATCCATACAGACCAACCCCACGGCAAAAGGCCAGGCGATGAAGAATTCATACAGGGACAGTGAAGCGGTGCCAAACCAGGGCTGCAGCGCCGGGATTCCGGTTATGGCCACCGCAAGGCTCAATTCCGCCGCTATGCCAAAAAGCAGCCAGCGGTTTGAAAGCAGCCCCTGGTGAATAATGGACTGGCGGCTGGTCTTGCTGATAATGCCGTTGGCCGCCTGGCAGAGAATAACCGCAGTAAAGAAACCGGATACCGCTTTCAGGTACAACGGGTCCGACGGGGCAAGCCCCTGCCCCCACTGCCAGCCGCCGGCGTAAAGAATAGAAAAATACGAGTAGAACCCTGCGGCGGATTCAATCAAGCCGAACAGTCCGTAGGCCAGCAGCATCAGCCGCGCATTCACCAGATGCGATGACCGCTCTCGTGGCGGGATGTGCATAATATCGCGCTCCGCCGGTTCCGAGCCGAGAGCGATCGCCGGCAGCATATCAGTGCCAAGGTCAACGGCAAGAACCAGCAGAACCGTGAGTGGCAAGGGGACTCCCAACAGCAGAAAGGCAAGAAAAGGTGTGATTTCGGCAACATTGCTGGTGAGAATGTAGGAGCTTGCTTTGCGGAGATTGTCAAAAATTGTCCGTCCCTCGCGCACGGCGGGGAGCAGTGTGGCAAAATTGTCGTCCAGAAGCACCATATCCGCCGCCTCACGGGCAACGTCGGTGCCGGACAACCCCATGGCGACACCAATGTCAGCCTGTTTCAGCGCCGGGGCATCGTTAACCCCGTCGCCGGTGACCGCAACCACTTCGCCCCGGCGCTGCAGCGCCTGAACAATGCGCAGTTTCTGGTCAGGAGATGTGCGCGCGAAAATGACCTCCGCCTGTTCCAGTTCCCAGTCAAGGTGCGCGTCAGCCATACCGCGCAGCTGTTCCCCATTGATAACAAACGGCGCTTCGCCGCTGACAATCCCCACCATTCGTCCGATAGCAAGGGCCGTAGTCTGGTAGTCACCGGTCACCATGATTATCCGCACCCCCGCTTCCCGCAGCGCGGCAACAGCGCCGGGTACCTCCGCACGGGGCGGGTCGAACAGACCGGCAAGACCGATAAATATGTAGCCGCCCCGGGGAAGATCAGAAGAAGTCCATTCGTCACGGGGGGTAAGCTGCTGATAGGCAAACAGCAGCACCCGTTCCCCCCTGCGCGCCAGCTCTTCATAAGCTTTCAGGTAGGCCTGGCGATCCGCTTCAAGCAGCGGTCGCGGTTCACCGTTTATGAGGATCTGGTCGCATACATGGATGGCCACATCCGGAGCCCCTTTCAGGCAGGCCACGCTTGCACCGTCAATCCGGTTGACCGTCACCATCAGCTTGGTAGCAGCGGTAAACGGTTCCTCAAACAGGCGGGGTGAAACAGCACGAACTGCAGCAGGGTCATGGAATTTACTGCCGAATGTGAGCAGAGCGGTTTCCGTCGGATCGCCGGAAAAACCGCCGTCAGGCTTCAGGTGGGCGTTGTTGCACAGAGTGGCTACCAGCAGGAACTTTTCCAGCTCCTCCGCCCCGAAATCGGTGTCGGCCTCACTGTGGATGCACTCATTGAGAAAAAGGCGCTGTACCGTCATGCGGTTGGTTGTCAACGTGCCGGTTTTGTCCGTGCAGATTACCGTGGTGCAGCCCAGGGTTTCAACGGACTCCAGATTCCTCACCAGCGCCTTCTGGCCGGCCATGCGCCGGGCAGCGATGGAGAGGCTGAGAGTGACGGTTGCCATTAACCCCTCCGGCACGTTGGCAACAATGATTCCTATGGCAAATACCAGCTTGCTCCAGATCGGCGTATCAACCCAGGCCAGGCTTACCAGAAAGACCAGAACCCCCATGACAACCGCCACGACCGATATGATGCGGGTAAAGCGCCGTATCTCGCGGTTAATCGGAATTTCCCGCGCCGTCACACTCTGGGTCAGGTCGGCGGTTCGTCCGATCTGGGTTTTCATCCCTGCGGCGAAAACCACCGCCCGCCCGTTGCCGGCCATAACCTGCGTACCGGAAAAAACCACATTTCTGCTTTCCAGCAGCCGGTGACCGGTCGGTTCCACCGTTCGCAGCTGCGGCTCCGATTCCCCGGTCAGCGATGAATTATCAACCTTGAGACCGGCAACCGCCACCAGACGCGCATCAGCCGGTACCTGCCCCCCCTCTTCCAGAACAAGCAAATCTCCCCGCACAACCGCCGAGGCCGGGATTTCAAGCAGGACTCCGTCACGCAGTACGGTGGCCCGCCTGGGGAGCAGGTCGCGGAAGCTGTCCATGATCGCTTCCGCCTTATGCGCCTGCCAGTAGCTGAAACCGCCGTTCAGCAGGACAACGCCGATCAGGGCGATGGCAATGGCAAGGCTACCCTGGCCCGGCACCAGATACTCTGCCACTAGCGAAAATCCGGCACCACACCAGAGCAGCAGGGCAAAAAGGCTTGTAAGCTGCCGGAGGAACTTGAGAACCTCCGAATCTTTCTCTCGCTGAATCAGGACATTGGGGCCATCCCTGCGAAGGCGTTCCGCAGCCTCAGCCTGACTGAGGCCACGCTCCGCATGGCTGCGCAGCCGCCGGATGAATTCGCTGAGCGGAACCTGATGCATCCTCCGTCACACCTCAATCCTGAACTCCATCCCGCCATCCACATTTCGAGCCGACAAGCGCCCGCCCAGACGCTGCTCCACGAGTATTTTAGAGATATACAGGCCAAAGCCGGCCCCGTAGTCCGGGGGGGTGGCGCTAATGGCCGGAGCAAACAGACCGGGCAGAGCGTCCTCCGGAACAGCACCAAAGTTATCACGGACAATCAGCACCCCGTGGCCGTTTTCACGGGTGACCCGAATATCGATGCGCGGATCGGCAGCGAAGCGACCACGGCAGACACTTCGGCAGTGGGAGAGTATGCCCAGCAGTACCTGCGCACATTCGTTCTGTCGGCCGACAGCGTCAACTTTTGTATCTGCCTCTACTTCAACCCGGATGTTTTTCGCCTGGAGAGATGGAGAAACCAGCGGCATGACATTTCTTACCATCTCACTGATGCTGAAGCGCTGTGGATCTTTCTCCTCACGCAAAAAGCTGGGGAACTCCCGGATAGAACCGGACATCTTCATGATGATGGCCATGGCGTCCCGGATAGTGCCATGGAACTCTTCTCTGGTAAGCGCTCCGGAATCGTACTCGATCTGCAGCCCCTGAATAATCATGGCCAGGTTATTGAGCGGTTGCCGCAACTGGTGGGCTATGGTGTCCAGCATCTCTCCCATGACCGCCGTACGGTTTTGCTGCACCAGCATCCGGTCTTTCCAGCCCAGTTCCGCAACCAGTGCGGCCACCCGTGCTTCGAGGGCGGTAACATTTTCCGCCTGGCTCAGTGAACGAACCGCATCTGCGGGGCCGGTATCGGCTGAGTGCATACAGTGTGTGGTCATAGTTTGCTCCTGTTATCCTGCCAACTGCCGGTCGTACAGAGGTGAGCGGTTCTCCGGCGGAAGATAATCAACGGCAACCTGGAGATGCTTCGCCCGTTTCAGAACCCTTTTGGCATACCGGTAACTTTTGCCGGGTGGAGATGTGCCGCCGTTATAGTGCGCCAGCGCCTGAACGCGGTCGCCATTGCAGCTGTTCAGCAGAGCACGGATTATTTTTTCCGCCTGACCGGCCTGAGCATGGAGATCCTTTGGCACCGTTCCCCAATCGGTGGGTTTAACCTGCCATGCCCCCAATTCTCCTGCCGCTCCAACCGCCGCCGGGTCACCCCGGCTTTCTTCGATGGCCACGCTGATCAACAGATGTGCCAGGGGACTATGCCTGACTGCCGCCACAAGCCCGGCCGGGTCTGACACTCCGTGCTCGGCGGCAAATTTTAACCGTTGTTCGTGGATAACATCAAGCACACCTGAATAGTGTGCCATGAGCCGCTTTCCGCCGCCTGCCCCGGCCATCTCCCCCATGCCGGCGTATCCATCCTGCGGGATGCCGGCTCCGGAGAGCAATCCAGACAGGAGTGCAGCAATCACCATGCTGCATAGTGTAAATGTTATTGAATAAATTTTAACCATAATGCTCCGGATAATGCTATCGACAGGCTCACATGCTGTCCTCTCGCCAAACGCACTCCTGCTGTCCACATCTGAAAGAAGAGCTGCAGTAATAACAGCGCTTATCACCGGAGGATGTCCGGACCGTCTGCCCGACACCGCTCCAATCGGTTTTTCCGGAGTTGCCGGTCTGCTGTCTGGTTATGATGGCGATGCCACAGTATTTCATTACTTCCCCCATGCCGGAAACAGTTCAAATAGTTTTCCCACACCGTCATTCAGCGCAGATATCCGCAAAGCAGTCACCCATAAGTGCTTGCATGGCATAGCGCAGCTTTTCAGGTACATTGACCAGGGTGGGGTCAGCGCCACGGAATCTGGCACACTGCATCCAGACGCTCAGAAGCTGTAATCCGCTCATGTCCGCATCCTTCATCTGGCAGCAGTCGATCCGCAGCTTATTTTCACCGTACGGTTTCAACTGTTGCAGTGATTGAGACAAAGAATCAATATTGCGTGTTACTTCGGTAAGAGTCCAATTCCCCTCAAAACGTATCTCCGATTCTGTCATGCAGATTGTCATACAAACCTCCCCGTCCGTGTATTCTGTCCGGTGGTGGTTTACACAAGGTATGCCAAGAGTGTCTGCTACAGTTCCGGTTAAATACCGAATAGTTACAGACTGTATGGATATGAACGACGTAAACATTATAAAATCAGGCGAGGGAATAATTGGCGGAAAAACGATAGATGTACCTGTGTTTGCAGAGAGTTACACAACCGGTATATTTTTTTACCGATGCTCGATTTGCAACAATGTGCTGAGAGAAAAAAACTACGTTTTTTCAGAGCGCATTTCATCCTCCCGCTTGACGCACAGCGTTTCAATCTGCCGGAACAGGTCTTCCAGGTTAACCGGCTTTGACGCATACCCGTTGATTCCGGCAACCAAGAAGCGCTCACGATCATCGGAAAAGGCGTGTGCTGTCATGGCGATGATCGGGATGTATGGGTCAATTCCGGGGCGTTCCCCCGAACGGATTATGCGCGCGGCCTCAGTCCCCTCCATATCGGGCATGGATATATCGGTAAGTACTATTTCAAATGATTCCTTCTGCAACGCATCAAGAAGCTTGGCGCCGTTTTCCACAGCAACAACATCATATCCTCTGCGCTGTAGCAGTTTTTGCGCCACGCTTCGTCCCCTCGCGTCGTCATCAGCCAGGAGAATTTTCCGAGGAGACTGTGCCTGTGCCTGTGCCTGTGCCTGTGCCTGTGCCTGGAGGCACTCCCGTTTTTCTGTATGCATGGCATATCCCTTATTTCCGCTTTGACGACAGGCGGTTATTTACAGTCACACATGGGATTCTACCATACAAAAATAAAAAATCCAGCAGTTAGAGCAGGTTATCTGGCCTGCCGTCAAGGCTGACGTCGGGAAATCATTCTCAACCTTCGGACAATATCAAAGCATCACCTCTTCGGGGACTGATTCCAGAACTCTCTCCAAGGATCTTCCGCGCGTGTCGCCTCTCGTGACCGGTATACACACCAGCTCTGTCCGTGCAACGAGTTGGGGTCACACCAGGCATTACCCAGCCTTCGTGCCGTTGAAACTCCCGCACTTTGCCCGCCTCCAGCAGACGATCCAGAACATCAGGACTGACCATATCAAACCGGTCATCCACATATTTGACCCTGATAAGCATGAATTTTCCCTCCAGTCTTCATAAAAATTGTGGTGCTGTTTGCCGGGGCGAGCGCCCTACCCACCCTGTAATTCGATAGACGAATGATCACCGATGTTCATGCGACGGGCCGAGCTGATCAGGTTCACCGCATCTCCAAGTATCGAGTTTTGCAGGATCATATTCCTGACAATGGACTTGCCGTTGATGATCGAATTCCTGATGATGCTTGCTTCGATAACACTTCCCGCAGCAACGGAAACGTTCGGCCCAAGTATGGAGCCGCGCACGACAGCCCCCTTTTCTATATGAACCGGCTTGATAAGCACCGAGTCTATGGACGAGCCATGGACATGGTGGCGACCGGCAAGCAGATAGCTGTTTGTTTCAAGGAGAGTCTCCGGCTTTCCGCAGTCCAGCCAGGCATCAATCTCCGGTGCCCTGAACGTTCGGCCATCCTGGATCATGCGCATGAATACGGAGGGCAGATAATACTCCCCCTTGACCATATCTCCGTCTTGTATGCTCTGGTTCAGATACTGCATAAAATCAGCAGCGTCCTTCAGATAGTACATACCGACCTGCGCAAGCTTTGAAACAGGAAGGTCCGGTTTTTCCACCATCGCCGTGATGAATCCGTCCCTGACAACGTTGACGCCAAAGCGCTGGTAATCTTCAACCTCCTTGGAGTAGATCAGACCGTCGCATCCGTCGCAGAGGCGGTGAATGCGGCTCAGGTCTGTATCGAAAATCGTGTCGTTGAACACAATAAGGAGGTCATCACCGTTCTCAATAAATGGTGCCGCAAGGGAGACCGCGTGGGCCGGGCCTTTCTGCTCTTTCTGAACAACGTAGCGACAGGAGAGCATGGGGAACTGTTCCTCCATAAATGCCCGAATCTGCCCGCCGTTTTCATCGGTTATGAAAATAAACTCCGCCTCCGTGAAGTGGCCGAGGCGGCTGATAATATGCTCAAGCACGGTTTTACCCGCAACACGCACGAGAGATTTCGCTTTAGTCTGCGTGTGTGGTCGCAGACGGGTTCCCTTACCTGCCACAGGAAGCATTATTTTCATACAGGGGCTCCGTTGTAGATATTCCATTATATTGGATAGACAGCTCCAGACTATGGAGGACTATCCACATTTTGAGCCAAGTAATATTATTCATGATTCCGGCATATTACATAAGATTACGGGGAAAATATCCTGTTAGGTCTGGATGCAGGAGAATCGCAGGGAATGCTGCAAAAGCAGTGGTGCCGTGAACTGGTGAGATTGGAAAAAATACCACCTTTGTTATTATTTTTGCGGGGACATTTTTGCGGCTCGTAGGGGCGCGGCTTGCTGCACCCAATCCGCGTCCATTCCAAGCCGCCCGTCCTCCCTCTTGCCAAAAAAAGGCTGCCCCCCTGAATCAGGGGGGCAGCCGGTTATAAACGCATCTGGCGTTAGATATTGGTCAGAATTGTTTTACGGATTAAACACCACATCCACCCAGTAATTGGTACTCAGATAGCTCTGGGTCGGAAATTTGCTGGCTGTTCCGTACGCATACACGCTGTTTGTTCCGGACACCCCGTTCGCCAGTGCGTGCAGCGGGCCGTTGTCAACCCCCTTGCTGGCAAAGTAACTCTGAGTGTCACTGTAGTGACCCACGTTGGTGTGGTAAGAGGCTACATACACCGTACTGGCTGCGATCGCCACCGGAGTGGCAAAACTCACCTGCTGCCATCCTGAAGCCGTTTCACCGGCAAAGGTTGCCGTCGCCAATAATTTACCAGCGCTGCTCCAGAGATTTGCCACGTGTGTGCCGGTATTTGTCGATGCCTTGTAAAAACGGATGCCGGAAATAGTTCCCTTCACATCAGAGCGGAATTTTACACCCAGCTCTACCGCACTGTCCGGACCGGAGTCCACAACCGACGGAACCGTTGTGGCAGGCCAGAATGAGTATTTTGTCGGTGTCACCACGGCATTTGCAACCGTAACCGTGATAGTGCTGCTTGTCGCACTGTTACCGGCGGCGTCAAAGGCCTTGGCTATCAGATTACAGGCCCCGTCAGCAGCGGATGCTGTATTCCAGCTGAAGCTGTAGGGTGACGTGCTGTCACTGGTTTGCAGTACACCGTTGAGATAAAATTCCACCCTGCTTACCGCCACGTTATCGGAAGCAGCAGCGGTAACCGATACGGTGCCGCTGACCGTGGCGCCGGTGAGCGGAGCGGTCACGGATACGGCCGGAATTGTGGTATCCGCCACGACATTGTTTACCGTAACCATAACGGCTGACGACTGCCCCACATTACCTGCGGCGTCGTACGCCCTGGCGGTCAGACTGTAGGAACCGTTGGTCAGGGCAGCAGTATTCCATGAGAAGGAGTAAGGTGCAGCCGTATCAGCGCCCTGAAGCTGGCTGTTGACATAAAATTCAACTTTACTGACTCCGACGGTGTCCGACGCAGTGGTAGTAACGGTGACAGTGCCGCTGACGGTAGTGCCGGACGCAGGTGAAGAGACCGCCACAACCGGAGCTGTCGCGTCTGCAGGAACAGAACCAGAGGGAGTGAACGTCACATCGACCCAGTAGTTGGAACTTTTCCACCCCATACTGGGGAAGCTGCTGGTGGAACCATAGGCATAGGCGCCGGAATAACCGGAGGTTCCGTCTGCCAGGGCGTGAAGTGGCGGGCTGTCCACCCCCTTACCGGTGAAATAGTTCAGGTCGGCACTGTAGTGCCCGGTATTTGTATGGTATGAAGCCACATACACTGTATTTGCTGCAATAGCCGCCGGAGTCGAAAATTTCACTGTCTGCCATCCAGAAGCGGTTTCACCTGAGAACGTTGCAGTGGAGATCAGTTTCCCGGTATTGTCCCACAGATTGCCGACGTGGGTGCCGGTGTTTGTGCTGGCTTTATAGAAGCGGATGCCGGTGATGGAGCCTGCGGTGTCGGAGCGGAATTTTACGCCCAGCTCTACTGCGCTGTCCGGCCCGGAGTCGATGACACCCGGAACCACCGTATCGGCCCAGAGGGAGCTGGATGAAAGAACCGGATTACTGACCGTAACCGATATCGCTACAGACTGCCCCTTGTTACCGGCCGCATCGTACGCAGCAGCGCTTACCGTGTAACTGCCGTTTGCCGCAGAAGCGGTATCCCAGCTGTAACTGTAGGGAGCAGAAGTTGCGGTCGCCTTGAGAGCTCCATTCACGGAGAACTCTACTCTGGATACGCCCACGTTGTCCGTAGCGCTGGCGACTACCGTAACGATTCCGCTGACCGTGGCACTGTTGACCGGAGCGGTGACAGAAACGGTCGGAGCGGTGGTATCAGCGACCGGATTATTCACTGTCACCGGGACATTTGCAGACGTGGTGACATTCCCGGTATTGTCATAAGCCCTGGCGGTCAGAATATAACTGCCGTTAGTAGCTGCAGCCGTATTCCAGCCGTAGCTGAATGGCGATACGTTGGTTACGTACAGGAGCGTGCCATTGGCATAAAACTCGACCTTGCTCACACCAACATTGTCGCTGGCGCTCGCTGTTATCACCGTTGTCCCGCTCACGATAGCATTGGCAACGGGAGAGGTTAGGGATACGGTTGGAGCAATGGTGTCATTGACAACCGTGACGGAAATGGTGCCGGACAGGCCGATATTACCCGCTGCATCATAGGCTTTGGCCTGTAACGTGTTGGCTCCGGTTGCCAGTGAGGCAGAGTTCAGTGAGTAGAGATAGGGAGTTGACGTGTCGGTTATGGCAAGAATGCCATTCAGATAGAACTCTACTTTCGAAACTCCGACATTGTCAGTTGCTGTGGCGGTGACCGAAACGGTTCCGCTTATGGCGGAGTTCGGTGCCGGTGACGTAATGGAGACCGTCGGCGGGGAAGCTTCCGGGACAGAGACAATGTTCGAATAGGGACTTTCGGTGCCGGCGGCGTTGTAGGCCGTTACGGCAAAATAGTAGGCGTGGGCCGGATCAAGACCGGTAAGTGTAGCCGTTGTAACCTTTTTGACATCATAGGGAGACGCCCCCTGTGACGCTCCTGTCCCGCTGAAAGGTGCGCTTGCGCTATCGGCATTGTAGTACAGCTTATAGCCGGTGATGGTAGTGTCCGTACTGGCGTCCCACAGCACTGTTACGTCCCGTGCCTGGCTGTTTGTCGTCAGTACCGTACAGAGCATACACACACAGAGCAGTAATGTGGGCAGGCCGTAACCGGCTCTGTACCCCGCTCCGGCGTACCGTTGTTTCAGTAACGTTCGTATCCTGTTTATCAGGGTGTGGGTGTGACTTTTCATAAACGGGCTCCTTTGAATGTGTGGTGCGTGACTGGCTTTTTTCGATTGCTCACAACAGCGCTTTCAGAGCAAAAAAAAAGGGACAGTCCGCTGCTGTTGAATTAACAACCAGGGGAACCTGTTCCTTCGCCAACCCGGCTATCCTGAACTCCCAGGAACTACTCAGGACCCGCGGCTTTGTGCCCCCAGGTCACCCTGGGTTTACCTCTTCGGAAACAGCACTTCTTTTGTCCATACTATCGGCCAATAAAGAAAATATTTATGTGACACGTATCACGAAATATTCACATGTCTGGAAAATCAGGGCATCGAATACTGGTGTGCACCCTACGGAGCGGATCTATGGCACCGTTCCCGGAGATGTGCTGTGATGCAGGGCACAAAATACAAAAAAGCCGGGAACCCTGTAACAGGCCCCCGGCTTGGTTTGCTCGTGCAATGCGCTTCTATCTTACGCCATCAGTCTGACGTTTTTTTCAGGTTGAATATATAACTGCAATTATACCCGCCATTGAAGTTTTCAAGAACGCTGCCGGTCATGGCAGCATCCGTAAGCAGTGCTGTACCGAGATTCACCATGACATTTGCAGATCCTGGACGAATATAGGTATAGGTAAAAGTGAGCCGTCGCCCGTTCAGATTTCCTTCGGTAAATTTCCCCTCAGCCTCTACCTGGCCTGTGGTGTTATAGCGCAATGAAGCCGCGCCGGTAACGTTGTTGCCGCTTTGGCCGAGAATCAGTTTGAACGTATATGTGCCGACCTGACTTTTATCAAGCGCGTCATAAATTGTATAGGTTCCCTCCCAGGTTCCGGTTACGTTCCCAGAAGTTACATTCAGGCTTTGTGATCCGGATATACCGCCATGGGTGGCACTAATCACGGTTGTGCCTGCGCTGGCAGCGGTCACCAGACCGTTCTGGACGACATCGGCAACGGAGGCGGAGGAACTGTTCCAGAGAGCCTGAGCGGTGAGATCCTGTACCGAATTATCCGAAAAAATTCCGGTGGCTACGAACTGCCTGATAGTTCCTGCGGCAATGACCGGGGTGGTCGGCGTGACGGTGATGGAAACCAGCGAGGCGGGAGACACATTCAGCATCGTTGAACCGGTTACGGCACCGAACGAGGCAGTAACGGCCGTCTGGCCACTCGAAAGAGCTGTGACGACGCCGTTACCGGCAATGCCGGCAACTGATCCGGCGGAGGAGTGCCAGGTCACCTGGCTGGTCAGGTCCTGGGCGGTATCATCAGAATAGGTTCCTGTGGCGCTGTAGTGTTGCGCTGTACCGACGGCAATGACCGCATTGGCTGGCTGGATGGCAATTGAAACGAGCCGGGCCGGGGATACATTCACTGTTGTTGTTGCCGATACACCGTCCAATGCTGCCGTAATTGACGTATGTCCGGCTGAATACGCTGTTGCCATACCAGAAATGGTAATGACAGCAACAGCGGAGTTGGAGGAGCTCCAGACAACTGATGGGGTCAGGTCCTGAAAAGTTCCGTCAGAGTAGGCCCCGACTGCCGTGAACTGTAGGTTGGTATTAATGCCGAAGGTCTGATTGGCCGGGGTGACCCTGATTGAAACAAGTGTCGTCACGGGCACCGTCAATGTGGTTGTACCCGTGATGTCACCCATTGAAGCCGTAATTGTTGTCTGTCCGGCAGCAACCGCCGATACCACACCGGTATCGCTTATTGGTGCAACTGATGGTGATGATGAGTTCCACGTCACTGTTTGACCCAGCCCGGAGGTGGTCGTACCGTCCGTGTAGGTACCCACCGCCGTAAACTGCACCGTTTTGTCGACCGCCAGTTTGTTGTCGGCAGGCTGGATAGCAAGTGATGCCAGCACTTTTTTAGCCGGTGCATTACCGCTGCCGCTGTCGCCACTACCGCCACTGCACCCGCACAGCCAGGCCGTAACCGCAAACATCACTGCACAAGATGTCGTCAGATACCACCGGGACCGTGCCCTGTTCAAAGGTTGTTCGTTTTCCCTCCTCATGCCTTTCCCCTCCCCGCATGACTGTAATTGTCGGCTGGTACGAAGTTTCCCTGCCGATATCACATAATAATCATGAATCATGCCAAAACAGCTCCGGATTTATCCAGTAATTACAGAGTGTTGCACTGCATTATCTGGCAGAGGATGTTAACTCCGAAACATGAAAAACAGTACTGGCGGCTCCGGAAGGCGCAGGTATGCACTTTGGCACTGCTGGTAAAATGTTTCGCTATGTTAGTAAATGCGCTCCTTACGCCCGGTGCAAATAAGGTAACAAAGATAATATTTTTCCCCTGGCCGTCCCCACCCCGCTCATCCTGCACACTCGCCATGCCACGCCGTTATCTGCGAAAATTGAATAACACCGGCATCACCGGTAATAACCGAAACTATTGAGTAATTACCGGCAGTTATGATGTGGCACTGAATGTGAAACAAAAGCAGCGAAGATCGGGGAGCCGGCAGAACAACTTCTTAAGGTAATAGCCACTATGCAACCACCGGAGACCGCATGAGTAGGGGACGTAATTCAAAAATGAAGGTTATCCATATAATCTCGGGCGATCTCTGGGCCGGGGCTGAGGCCATGGCCTTCAACCTGCTCCGGCATCTGCAGGGCTACCCGGAGCTCGACCTTGGTATTATCCTCCTGAACGAAGGAAAGCTGGCCAGAAAGCTGAGATCCATCGGTGCCACTGTTCATGTCCTTGACGAAAAGCGCCTGCCGTTTTGGGATATTGTACTTCGTACCCGCGCAGTTCTGCGCTCATCCGGTGCCGTCATTGTGCACTCCCATCGCTACAAGGAGAACATTCTGGCGACGCTGGCATCAGGCTTTAACCGCAGCATAAAACTCATTGCCACCCAGCACGGATTACCGGAAACAGCCGAAGATAAACGCACCGTTACCAACCGGTTTGTTGCCAAAGCCAATTTCAATCTGCTTTCACGATATTTCACCGCAACGGTGGCGGTTTCCTCGGATGTCAGAAACTACCTTGTCAAACAACATGCGTTCCGAGAGGGCAGCGTGGAGGCGATCCACAACGGCATTGATATCCCTGAAACCCGGCTGTCCAGGACAGGAGCAGGGCCTTTTGTCATCGGCTCATCAGGCCGCCTGTTTCCGGTCAAGGACTATCCGCTCATGGTTGACATTGCCGGCGCTATCGCCGCAGCCAACGTCCCGGATATCCGTTTTGCACTGGCCGGTGACGGCCCGGAACGTCCGCGCCTCGAAGCCAGAATTCAAGGGTACGGGCTGCAGGAGCAGTTCATTTTGAAAGGGCATCAGGAAGATATGGATTCATTCTATCGCGGCGTGGATCTCTATTTGAACAGCTCCGTTCACGAAGGAATCCCCATGACCATTCTTGAAGCCCTGGCTCGCGGGATTCCTGTCATAGCCCCTGCTGTGGGGGGGATCAGGGAGATCATTACCGACGGGGTGGAAGGTTTTCTGATCGGGAGCCGAAATCCGCAGGACTTTGCGGATAAATGCCTGCTGCTCCGAGACAACGGCGAACTGCGGGAGAAGATGGCGAAAGCGGCGCGAGCCAGAGCGGAACAGGCCTTTTCAGCAGATAGCATGGCCGACCGGTATTACCGCCTGTACCGCCGCGTGGCTGCACCGGTCCGGCAGCAGCAGTGGCATCAATCAGGTGCCGTTACGCTGGCACAATAAAGGAGTATTCCATGAGGCTGGTATTTGTTCTATCCATGTTACTGGTATTCCACGCGTATTTTGGCTACCCCCTGACCCTCCGCTTTTTCAGACGGAAACCAACGACTAAAGCACCATTTGAACCGCGCGCAACCCTGATCATCACCGCCTGCAACGAAGAACGCAGAATCAGGGATAAGCTCGAAAACACCCTCACCCTTGACTACCCGAGGGAAAAGCTTCAGGTGCTGGTGGCATCCGATGGCTCCAACGACAGGACCAACGATATTGCACGGAGTTACGCCCGCCACGGGATTGTGCTCCTTCCTTTTCAGGAGCGGCGCGGCAAGGAAAGTGCGCAGAAAGATGCCCTGCTCCACGCAACGGGTGACGTCATCGTCTTTTCCGATGTGGCAACCCGCATTGAACCGAACGGGCTCAGGGAGATCATTGCTAATTTTGCCGATCCCGACGTCGGTTGCGTAAGCAGCAGCGACAAGGTACTGGGACGCGATGGCAAGCCGTGCGGCGAGGGTTTTTACGTCAGGTACGAAATGTGGTTGAGGGATCTGGAGTCTCAGGTCAACTCTCTGGTCGGCCTCAGTGGATCTTTTTTTGCCGCTCGTGCCGCAGTATGCCGTGACTTCTCCGGGGAAATGCAAAGCGATTTCAGAACGGTACTCAACAGTATGAGGCTGGGGATGCGCGGGGTCAGTGATCCTGACGCCATTGGTTACTACCAGGATATTGCCGACAGCAGGCGTGAGTTCGACCGCAAAATCCGCACGGTACTCAGAGGGTTGACGGTATTTTTCCATAATCCGGAATTTCTTAACCCCTTCCGTTACGGCCTGTTCGCCTACCAGTATTTCTGCCACAAATTGCTGCGTTGGCTGGTACCGCTTTTCCTTGTTTCCGCGCTTGTTGCCAATGCTCTGTTAAGCGTTCAGTCACCCGGGTATTCACTACTTTTACTGTTTCATCTTGGTTTCTACGGGATCGCCCTGGCGGGGTGGTGTGCCAAATCGGCCCATACTCATACGCTATTCAGGATTCCCCTGTTTTTCGTCACCGTTAACGCCGCCATTTTTGTGGCTTGGTGGCGCTACATGAGGGGGAGAAGAATGGTTATGTGGGCACCGTCCGAGAGGTGAAGTTTCGGACTATTGACCTGAATCTTATGGTTTATTACTCGTAAATGGCTGACAACCACTAATG
>CAIOXL010000110.1 GCA_903862245.1 uncultured Geobacteraceae bacterium
CTTTGTTTGGGTATTTCTTGGCTTTTGCGCACTGATCGTAGTTGCTCAGGTAATTCCGGCAGTATTGCTGCTTACCGGTATGGTTAAAGGTGCTGTGTCTGTCGTGAGAGAAGAAATGGCACCGGCAGCATCCAGAAACTAGCCAAAGCTGATATATAGGGCTTGGAAGCAAGAAGGCCACCTGTTAACGGGTGGCCTTCTTGCGTTTGCAACTATGCATTAGGGCAGACCCGGTCAACGGATATCTTCATAGAACTCCGCACCTGATGTGGCCACACCGATACCGCATTCCGACACGTAATACTTATGTGTCAATTATTGCACATAAAAAATATGTGGTGTACTGTGTGGGTACTGACGAGCCGAGAAGCAGGGTACCATGGAACCTATCATCACCTACAAAGAGCGCTGTCGGCGCTGCTACTCTTGCGTAAGAACCTGTCCGGTCAAAGCGATCAAGGTTGACGGCGGCTTTGCCCAGATCATGTATGAGCGCTGTATCGGCTGCGGCAACTGCCTGAGCTGTCCACAGAACGCCAAGGTGGTTGTGGACCGCATGGTCATGACCCAGGAGATGCTTGCCTCCGGGGCCCCGGTTGTTGCGGTGCTCGGTTGCTCGTTCCCCGCATTTTTTCACGCTCTGCGCCCCGGTCAGCTGGTGGCCGCCTTAAAAAGCCTCGGTTTCAGCGAAGTTCACGAAGGAGCGTACGGCGCCCGCATGATTGCCGGCGACTACCGCACGGCACTCGCCTCATCCGATGGTCCCCTGATTTCATCGCACTGCCCCGCCGTGGTTGACCTTATTGAGCGCCACTACCCCTCCCTGGTCACGAACATCATGCCGGTCGTTTCACCGATGATCGCCATGGGACGCTTCATCAAAAATACCCTCGGCGAAGAAACGCGGGTGGTGTACGTCAGTACCTGCATTGCGGCGAAATTCGAAATCCAGGCCGAAACGGCAGACGCAATCGACGTCGTGCTGACCTATCAGGAGTTGGATAAACTGTTTAAAAACCGTGGTATTACACCGACCGTACTTGCCGAAATGCCGTTCGACGGCGTTGATCCGGGCGCGGGGCGTCTTTTTACCCTCAGCGGTGGTCCTCTGAAAGTGTTCGATATTCCGACCGATTTTCAGAACAATGAAATTATCAGCGCCGAGGGGGAGGTGCATACGATCGGCATTATTCGCGATCTGGCCGCCGGCCTCATTTCACCGACATTTGTCGATCTCCGTTTTTGTGACGGCGGCTGTGTTGACGGCCCGGCCCGGGATAAAGAACTGCATCATTTTTTCAAGCGCAAACTGATTGTGTGCCATAACAGCGCCAAACCACCCTATAACACCGCTTCCCATTATCAAGCCCCCACGCTGCTGCCGGAACTGGGGCGTACCTATTCGGACAAATCGGTGAAGCTGGCTGCGCCGGGCAAGGATGACATCAAGCGCATTCTCCATTCCACCAGCAAATTCACCCATGGTGACGAGCTTAACTGTCGTGCCTGCGGCTACAAGACCTGCCGTGAACATGCGGTCGCCGTATTTCAGGGTCTTGCCGACATTGAGATGTGCCTCCCCTACAACATGCAGCGGATTGTTGATGAGCGCGGGCACCTCATGCAAAAGTATGAGCTGGTGCAGCGGGAACTGGACCGGCAGGCCGGCGATGATCTGATTGTCGGCAGCGACCCCGGAATCAACGAAGTCATGGGGATGATCCACAAGGTTGCCCCCACACCGATCACCGTCCTGATCAGGGGTGAAACGGGAACCGGAAAAGAGCTGACAGCACGCGCCATCCACCGCCAAAGTCTGCGGAACGACAAGCCGCTCATGACGGTTAACTGCACCACCCTCACCGACTCACTCCTTGAAAGCGAGCTGTTCGGTCACAAAAAAGGTTCGTTTACCGGGGCGATTGCCGATAAAAAGGGGCTGTTTGAGGCAGCGGACGGCGGCACCATTTTTCTGGATGAAATCGGCGATATCACACCGAAACTGCAAGCTGAGCTGCTGCGGATTCTGGATCAGGGGGAAGTGCGTCCGGTCGGCGGCGTTGCCTCAAAAAAAGTGGATGTGCGGTTGATTGCAGCTACGAACAAGGACCTTGAGCTCGGCGTGCGTGAAGGATGGTTTCGGGAGGATCTGTATTATCGCCTGAACGTGTTCTGCATTGAGCTGCCGCCGCTGCGCAATCGCGCGGAATCGGTACCGGAGCTGGCCCGGCATTTTCTCGACAAGGCCCGGAAAAAACTCAACAAAACCATTGCCGGCATTGAGGACCGGGCGGTCAAGGCTATGCAGCACTACCCCTGGCCCGGCAATATCCGGGAAATGCAGAACGTCATCGAACGGAGCGCTGTTCTGGCTAAAGACGGTATTATCAGATTGGAAAACCTGCCGACGATTTTTACCGACACCTACGAAACCTGCCCCGACATTGACGTCAGCCGCCGTCGTGTTTCGTATAAAGCCGAGCGGGAATTGCAGGTCGGCCGCACCGAAAAAAACATCATCGCCCGCTATCTTGAAGAAACCGGCGGCAATGTGGCCAAAGCTGCCCGGTTGGCAAATATCCCCCGCAGGACCATGTATCGCCTGCTTGAAAAGCATGGCATTGAAGTTTCCCGCCGTTCACAATCGCGCCCCCCCCTGCCGTAACACTAAGATTTTGCCCCAAACGGCTGACCTGTTACAAAATAGTGTATACTTTTGGCCACTAGTGCGCCATAGTTGGCACATAATTTACCGGCAGCACAAACTGGACTTTAATAATCTTGTTGTAACATCTTGTACTTGTTCGTCTTGTTTATTTTTCGCTTACTTGGCACGATATTAGCTAGTGTATACAGCATAACAACTACTGCGAACTCGGTACGCAAACCATAAAAAACAGGGAGGACGATAGTCATGGGAAGAATGAGAGAAAATCCACGTTACAATGTAATTTCAATGAGGGTGAGCGATGAAGAACGCGATCATCTTGAAAACCTGATGAAAACCACGCACAAAAGCATATCTGATATCATGCGCGAAGCTATGGAGTATTTTTCTGTTCACTATGAGCAGATGGGTAATGACAGAAAAGCTGCGTAGTCTGATGTTACTCCGGAAACAGATCGAGGCGGGGAAGTTGCTTTCCCCGCCTCGTTTCGTTTGATGCTGCGTGTTATAGCTCAAATAATTTGAGCAGAACGAATCTCCCCCTCAACCGGCCTTCGGCCACCTTCTCCCTCAGGGAGAAGGGAGAGTCGGTAGAGCAGTACTAATCAAATCAGTTAATGGTAATTTCAAACTGTTCCTGATGAAACCCCGGCTTGGCCCGCACCGTGATCCGTTTTTTAAACTTCTTTTCCAGCTCTTCAAGACCGCGCCGCTCCTCGTCATAGAGAAGGTCGGCAACCTGCGGATGAACAACCACCGTTGCTTTGGTACCCCGCATATCGAGCATTTCACGGCGCAATTCCCGGAATATTTCGTGGCAGATGGTTATTTTTGACTTGATGTAGCCGCGCCCCTCGCAGTAGCTGCACGGCTCACACATCATACGGCTGATATTTTCGCGTACCCGCTTTCTGGTCATCTCCACCAGCCCGAGTTCCGATATTTTCAGAATGTTGGTCTTGGACTTATCCGCCTTCAGAGCCTCTTCCAGAGCCCCGTAGACTTTTTCACGGTTGACCTCCTTTTCCATGTCGATGAAGTCAATAATGATGATACCGCCGATGTTGCGCAGCCGGAGCTGGTAGGCGATCTCCTTGACCGCTTCCAGATTGGTTTTCAGGATGGTATCTTCCAGGTTGTGCTTGCCGACAAAACGGCCGGTGTTGACATCCACAGCGCTCAAGGCTTCCGTCTGCTCTATGATGATATAGCCGCCGGACTTGAGCCAGACCTTCCGCCCCAATGCCCGACTGATCTCAACTTCCAGACCGTAATGGTCGAAAATCGGCTCTTCTTCGTCGTACAGCTCGATCGTGTATTTCATTTTCGAGGCAAACGTTGAAATGAAATGGACAATACGGTCGTAGTCAACCTGGGAATCCACGACTATTTTATCAACCTGCTCAGTCACAATGTCCCGGACCACCTTCTGGACCACGTCAAGGTCGGAATGAAGGAGAGACGGCACGGGGGCTTTTGCCTGCCGCTGGGATATCTGTTCCCACAGGGTGGTGAGGTACAGCATGTCGGCAACCAGGTCTTCTTCGCTCTTACCCTCCGACACGGTTCTGACAATATAACCGGAGCCGGACTTTTTCAGCCGTTCAACGATTTCGCGCAGACGCTCCCGCTCCTCCTCATCCTCTATCCGTCGTGAAATACCGATATGGTCAACCGTCGGCATATAGACAAGATGCCGTCCCGGCAGGGAGATGTGGGAGGTGATGCGCGCGCCCTTGGTGCCGAGCGGCTCCTTGGATATTTGCACCAGCAGCTCCTGTCCCTCCTGCAGCAGATCCTCAATCGGGTGAAGAGGACGTAATTCCGGACGATCGTTGCCCTCCTGTTCTTCAGCCGGTTCATCGTCCTTTTTACTGCCGGCATACAGCAGCGACTCGTACTCTTCAATGGCATCGAAGACATCTGCAACATAGAGAAAAGCAGCCTTCTCCAGACCGATATCCACAAATGCGGCCTGCATTCCGGGCAGGACGCGAATAACGCGACCTTTGTAAATATTGCCCACGATTCCCTTTTCTCGACTGCGCTCGATATACAGTTCGGCAATGGTGCCGTTCTCGATCAGCGCGATGCGGGTTTCGTGGGAAGCGGCATTAATAACCAGTTCTGCTCCCATGACGTTGTTCTCCGTGTATATGAAATGTAAATCAAATTATATCGTTACGGGGTAAAGATCACTTCCAGTTTCTCAACCTGGATATCATCCCCCTGAAGCGCGTCATTACCGGTGATGGCCCGGGCAAACTCAACCGGCTTGCCCCTCCTGGCGATAAGTTCAACACTCTGCTGTGCCGCAGAGAGCGCAACCGTTTCACCCCTCAGGTCGACCTCCTGGGTCTGCCCCTTTTTGGTCCGATGGATAACAAACGCGTCATGTGCCAAAAATTGCACACACTGTCCGCGCAGTTTATCAGGGTCACTGCCCGCCAGGGTTATCCGGTAGCGGGTGGCTTCGATCATGGTCGAGATGGATGGCAGTTTTGCGTCAACCTCGTCCGCCTCCAGAATACTCAGCCCTTCCGGCAGAACCGCATTGAGACGTTCCTGCACTTCCCGGGCGGTGATGCCGGAAGCGACAAACATATCCATGTACTCAGCCCGGGATTCAACCCCCACGGACGTTGCGGTGCCAAAGGAAAAGCGCGGGTGCGGATGGAAACCGAGTGAGAAGAGGATCGGCACCCCCCCCCGGCTGACGGCACGGGTAAACACGGTGATCAGTTCAAGGTGACTGAGATAGCGCATGCCTCCGGTTTTGGCAAAGCGGAGACGCATCCGGGCAGCTTCCGGAGCAGCAATGTCCCTGTCCGGGCGCGGCACAAGGGGTGCCTGAGGGGAAATCCGGTTGGACACGGCGCTGAAATCACACACGCCGCAGGCGCTGCAGCTGCCGTCACGGCAATCCGTCGTCGCCGCCTCTGCCAGGGCCCGCTCCCGCTCGGCCAGCAGGTACTCGCGGGTCACGCCGCAGTCGAGGTGGTCCCAGGGGAGCACTTCATCCAACCCCCGGCGACGCAGATACCATTCCGGAGCGATGCCGCAGTCGGCAAACGCCTGCAGCCAGCGCTCCAGAGAAAAATGTTCCCGCCAGCCGTCGAAACGGCAGCCGAGTTCAACGGCACGGATCAGCACCGGGGCCAGGCGGCGGTCACCACGGGCAAAGGCCCCTTCCATGAAAGACAGCGGCGCATCCTGCCATTTGAACTTGAGCTTGCGCTTTTTGAGGTCGCAGTGGAGTTGATACTGGAGGTCCGTTGTCTGCTGGGTGGAGATCTGCGGCTCCCACTGGAACGGTGTGTGCGCCTTGGGAACGAAGGTGCTGACCGCCACATTGACATCCCCCTGACTACCGATCGCCTTTGCCTGATCCTTCACCTGACGCGCCAACGTCGAAATCTGGCTCACATCGTCAGCTGTTTCACCCGGCAGACCGATCATGAAGTACAGCTTGATCAAACGCCATCCGGCTTTATAAATAGCCGCAGCCCCGGCAATAAGATCAGCTTCGGTGATCCCTTTGTTGATAACCCTCCGCATCCGGTCGCTGCCCGCTTCCGGAGCCAGAGTAAATCCGGTCTTACGTACTTTTTTTATTTCATCGATCAATTCATCCGACAGGCTCCCGACACGGAGCGACGGCAGTGAAACCGCCACCCGGTCCTCGGCGTAGCGTGCCATCAGTTCAGTCACCAGAGGAGTAACACAGGAGTAGTCACCGGTTGAAAGCGACAGGAGCGAAATTTCATCGTACCCGGTGGCGGTAAGTGACTGTTCCACAAGGTTAAGGATCGTTTCCGGCGAGCGTTCACGCAGCGGACGGTAGACATAGCCGGCCTGACAGAAGCGGCAGCCGCGGGTGCAGCCCCGGGCGATTTCCACCGCCACCCGGTCGTGGATCGTCTTCATAAACGGCACAACGGGAGACACCGGATAGGGTGCCGCATCAAGATCAGAGAGGAAGCGACGGCGGACAGAGGAGTGCCCCGGTTTGAGCGGCAGGATTCCGGTTATGGTGCCGTCGGCGGCGTACTGCGGTTCAAAGAATGAGGGGATGTAGACCCCCTCGATGGCAGAGAGCCGCGCCAGCAACGCGGCTTTATCCTCGCCTGACTTTTTGGCGTCCCGAACCGCCAGGGCGATTTCCAGCACCGCCTCCTCACCGTCTCCCAGCAGCACGGCGTCGAAGAACGGGGCCAGCGGTTCCGGATTATAGGCGCAGGGACCGCCGGCAATGACCAGCGGGAAAGCTGCTCCGCGCTCGCTCGCCAGCAGCGGGATCCCCCCCAGATTGAGCATATTGAGGATGTTGCTGTAGGAAAGCTCATACTGCAGGGTGAACCCCACGATATCGCACTCCGCCAGCGGGGTGGCGGTTTCAAGGGTGGCCAGCGGGGTGGCGGCAGCGCGCAGCTGCGCTTCCATATCCGGCCAGGGAGCAAAAACACGTTCCGCTGCTATCCCCTCGGCTTCGTTCAGGATGTGGTACAGAATCCGCAGGCCCAGATGGCTCATACCGACTTCATACACGTCCGGAAAGGCGAGGACAAAGCGGAGGTCGGCATACTCCTTCCGGATGGAGCCCATTTCGCCCCCCATATAGCGGGCAGGTTTTTCGACAGCGAGAAGATTCATTAATAAAATTCAGTTCTTGTACGGGATTTTGGCGGTCAGGGACTATAGCAAATAGCCACTGCCCATGCAAGCGGAATAGCTGTTTCGTGACTTTCTGCTCGGAAGCTCCACCACCCCTTGCGCTTTTGGGAGATGGTGGCTATTATTCAGGTATCCGGTGCTGCCGGCATATTGAACAACGTATGAGGTCACTATGAACACGGTAAAAACAGCATTTCTGATGGCGCTCCTGACCATCCTGCTGATTCTGCTCGGGGGTGCAATCGGCGGCAGAGGGGGAATGACCACCGCCTTTCTGCTGGCGGGAGCAATGAACTTTTTCTCCTACTGGTTCTCGGACAAGATCGTACTGCGGATGTACGGGGCACAGGAAATTGAAGAGCAGGACAATCCTCGCTTCTACGGCATGGTCCGCTACCTGGCCGGCCGAGCAGGCCTGCCGATGCCCAAGGTGTATGTCATCCAGGATGACAGCCCCAATGCATTCGCCACCGGGCGCAATCCGGACCACGCCGCCGTCGCCGCCACCACCGGCATCATGCGGCTCTTAAATGATGAAGAGCTGGCCGGCGTCATGGCCCACGAGCTGGGGCATGTCAAAAACCGCGACATCCTGATCTCCACCCTGGCAGCCACCTTCGCCGGCGCGATCACCTATCTGGCCCATATGGCACAGTGGGGGGCCATGTTCGGCGGCAGTCGGGGTGATGACGATGAGGGGGGCGGGATGGTCGGCCTGATCTTTATGGCTATTCTGGCGCCGATCGCCGCCATGCTGGTGCAGATGGCCATTTCCCGTTCCCGGGAATTCGGCGCTGACGCCGCCGGTGCCCATATCAGCGGAAATCCGCTCTCCCTCGCCAGAGCACTGCAGAAACTGGAGATGGGGAGCCAGCAGATCCCGCTGAATGCCAACGCCGCAACCGCACATATGTTTATTGTCAATCCGCTGACCGGAGGCGGCCTGATGTCGCTCTTTTCCACACACCCCCCCATTCCGGAGCGTGTTCACCGGCTGGAAAAACTCTCGAGGACACATGATTATTAGACGCGCCGTAAACGGACCGGCCACGGCAAACCCCCGGCAGGCCGCCTGTGAAACCCTGCTGCGCATCAGAAAAGAGGGGGGCTTTGCCGACCGTCTGATCGACAGCCAGCTCTCCGGCGGAGCGTTGATCGGACCGGACCGCGGCCTGTACGCCGAACTGGTCTTCGGCGTCCTGCGCCGTCAGGGCACCCTTGACCACATCCTTCTGCAGCTGCTGGACAAACCGCTGATTGAACTGGACCCCCAGGCCCTGATCATCCTGCGGCTCGGCCTGTACCAGCTCACCCGCCTCGACCGTATTCCCGAATCAGCCGCCGTCAATGAATCGGTCAACCTGGCAAAAATCATCACGCCCGGCACCAGCGGTCTGGTTAATGCCGTCCTGAGGAACTACCTGCGGCGGCGTGACACCATCACCTTCCCGGATATGGGCACCAATCCGGCGGCAGCGATAGCAGCGCGCCATTCCCAACCGGAATGGCTTGTTACCCAGTGGCTTGAACAGCTCGGAGTTGCAGAGGCTCAGGAGTTGGCCGAAGCGTCGTCACAGCAGCCGCCGCTGACTCTGCGGGTCAACACGCTCCGCACCACTCGCGATGAGCTGCTGCAGAAATTTGGCACAGAGGGGATCACGGCCGAGCCCTGCCGCTTTTCACCCGACGGCATCGCCGTCACGGGACGCCACACCATCACGGCTCTTCCTGGCTTCGACACCGGCCTGTTTGCCGTACAGGATGAGGCATCGCAGCTGGCGGGGCTGCTGCTGGGCGCTGAACCGGGCGAACGGATCTGGGACGCCTGCTGTGCCCCCGGCGGCAAGTGCGGCCACATCGCCCAGCAGATGGACGATCGCGGAGAGTTAATCGCCTCGGATATCTCCCGCTCAAAATTGACCCTCGTTCAGGAGAGCATCCGCCGGCTCGGCATCAGCTCGGTGGCAACGGCCGTTGCCGATCTCCACCAGCCGGACACCCTTCCGGACGGCTGTTTCGACCGCATCCTGCTGGACGCCCCCTGCTCCGGGCTGGGGGTCATCCGCAGGAATCCGGAAGCCAAATGGCGACTGTTCTCCGGTGACGTCACCCGTCTGGCCGCAGTCCAGAAAACATTTTTGAAGAACGCCGCCACAAAATTGAAACCGGGGGGGACGCTTCTCTACTCAACCTGTTCGACCTCGGAGGCGGAAAATGAGCTGGTGGTGGAGGATTTTCTTTTGCATCACCCCGGGTTCGTGCTAGAGAATCTGAACGATCTTTTTCCGGCCTGGGGCGATCTGATCGCATTTTACGGCATGTTCAGGGTCTGGCCGCACCGCCACGGCATGGACGGCTTCTTCGCCGCACGAATACGAAAACTGTGACAGCTTATTAAAATAGCCGGGAGTCCTACCATGAAAAAAATAGCCCCCTCCATCCTGTCAGCCGATTTTTCCCGCCTTGGTGACGAAATTCGGGCGGTGGAGTCGGCCGGTGCCGACTACATCCACATCGACGTTATGGATGGCCATTTTGTCCCCAATATTACGATCGGCCCGCTGATTGTCGAGGCTGCCCGCAGGGTGACCACCCTGCCGCTTGACGTGCACCTGATGATTGAGAACCCGGATCTGTATATCCCTGATTTTGCCAGGGCCGGGGCCGATATTATCGTCGTGCATGCCGAAGCGACCAGCCATCTGCACCGGAGCGTACAGCTGATCAAATCATTCGGCAAAAAAGCGGGCGTTTCCCTCAATCCGGCTACCCCACTGGAACTCCTCGACTACATCGTGGATGATCTGGATCTGGTGCTGCTGATGACCGTAAACCCCGGGTTTGGCGGACAGAGTTTTATTGAAGCCTGCCTCCCCAAAATCCGCTCCCTGCGGGCCATGCTGGACCGGCGCGGCTCCGAGGCCGAACTGGAAGTTGATGGAGGGGTGAAGCTGTCAAACATGGCGCAGATCTCCCACGCGGGGGCAGATGTCTTCGTAGCCGGCAGTGCCGTATTCGGAGCGGCAGATTATGCCGTCACCATTGCAGAGCTGAAACGGCTGGCACACGAGACGCTGCTGTAAGTCTGTCCGGAGTTCCGCAGAGGCGGCACGTACTATCATCCAGATTCCGAGACGAGGTATTCCAGACCCCCCTATGCCCTCCAGCGTACTGATCATAGATGACTCCGCGGCCATCCGGAAGCAGATCATCAAAGCCCTAGAACCGTACGGCCTCTTCACCTGCTACCATGAAGCAGAGGACGGCCTGGCGGGGTTCAAAAAGTTCCTCTCGTCTCCCGTGGACATCGTCCTGTGTGATCTGGAGATGCCGCTTATCGATGGTTTTAAATTTTTGGGCATGCTGAAAGGGCGGCCGGAGTTTCAGGATGTCCCGGTGATCCTCCTGACCAGCGTGAATGACCAGATAATGAAAACACGGGGCCTGGAACAGGGCGCCAGTGATTACATCACCAAACCGTTTGATCATGAAGAGTTGACCGCCCGGGTCAGGATTCACCTCAAACTGAAAAAACTGCAGGATGAATTGAAGCGCGCCAACAAGCTGCTGCTGGAACTTTCCAACACTGATCAGCTGACCGGTCTTTATAACCGCCGCTACATGATGGAATCGCTTGATAAAGAGATGCAGCGCACGCTGCGCAAGGGGGGAAATACATCGCTCATTCTGCTTGATATTGACCACTTCAAGCGGGTAAATGACCGCTTCGGCCATTTGCAGGGTGATGCTGTGCTGCAGAAGATTGCCTTGCAGCTGCAGAAAGAGCTGCGTAGTTATGACTGCGCCGCCCGCTACGGCGGCGAGGAATTTGTTGCTATCCTGCCGGATTCATCGCTACAAGATGCCGTTTTCGTGGCTGACAGAATACGGCGTGCGGTGCAGGCCACCAGATTCAGCGCCCCTCTGGTCGGGCTCACCCTTACGGTCAGCCTGGGGGTTGCCTCTTTCTCACAGGAGCACCCCTCCACCATCGACGGCTTTATCAAACAAGCTGACGATGCCCTGTACCGTGCCAAGGACAATGGCAGAAACCGGGTTGAATGTCATACTCCGGAAAACGGCGGAATTCCGTCAGCGGAAACAGAATTACACACCAGATAACGAGGTTTATTGATGTCCAGATATTTCATGTTTTTCACCGCCTGTCTTCTCGTGCTGTGCAGTGCTCTCACCGCAATGGCCGCCCCGTTCGGTAAAATCGATGCTCCGCAGCTCTCTGAGCGCTGGTTCGGTATTTATGTCAACGATGAGCGGGTCGGCTTTTACCGGCAGCAGATCGACAAGACCGAGGACGGCTACCGCATCGAAGGAAACGGGAGTGTCCGGATGAAGGTGATGACGTTCTCCAAGGAAGCTTCAATGCGGGAAACCTATGTGGTTTCCAAAAGCCTGTCCCTCCGCTCATTTGACGTGGAGCAGACGGTAAATGGCACGTCGTCCCACGTCAGCGGCAAGGTCAGCAGTAACGCCATCCAGTTAAAAAGTGAGACCAACGGTAAAGTTTCCGATAAAACACTCAAGTTTAAAGGGGATGTGTATCCCGGCCCCGCCCTTAACCTGTATCCGCTGATGCGTTCTGTCTCCACCGGATCAGTGTACAAGCTTCAGGCCTTCGACCCGGAGGAACTCAAGATCAAGGAGGTGCAGATTACGGTGCTGGGCGAGGACAAAACCGCAGGGGGAACCCCCGCGCTCAAGCTCCGCAACAATCTGTACCCCTTCGTAAACAATGACATCTGGGTCGATGTGCAGGGAAACACACTTGAAGAGTCCGTTCGTGAAGGGCTGGTTATCACAAAGGCGGAACGGCCCGACGTTATCGGTCCGTTTATCAGCGGTTGGGCCCTTGCCAAAAAAGACCTGATTTACGATTTCAGCCTCGTGCGGATCCAGCCGCCGATCAAGAACCCGGAGAAGCTGGTCGGCCTTGCCGTCGAAATAAGCGACTGGAATGAGGCTTTGCCTCTGCTGAGCGGAGAACGTCAGACTGTGGAAAAACGGGGCAGCGGCCGCGTTGCCTTCAGGACCGGCTCCCTGACACAGCCCCCCCCGGAAGCAAAAGCGCAGAAACCGACCGATGCCCAGCTGAAACCGGCCGCCGGGATTGAGTCCGATGCTCCGGAAATCACGGCCCAGGCCGCCGAGCTGACAGCGGGGACAAAAACCAATGAAGAACGCGCCAAAGTGCTGGCGGCCTGGACGGCGGAGTGGCTGAAAGATACGATTGCCGACGGCGGGAGTGCACTGGAGAGTTTCAAATCGAAGAGCGGCAACTGCCAGACGCATACCCGGCTCTACACCGCGCTGGCCCGGGCGGCCGGCATTCCGACCCGCTTTGTTTCCGGTCTGGTGCATCAGGAGGGGAAGGGATTTCTGTATCACAGCTGGGCGGAAAGCTTTATCGGAGAGCGCTGGGTAGCGGTGGATCCAACCTATAACCAGCTCCCGGCTGACCCCACCCACCTCAAGCTGCTTGAAGGTCACCTGCCGGAAGATATGGCTCCGATTATTACGATCATCGGCAGGATCAAGATAACCGTTGTGGAAACGGCATATTAGTACTTAGTTCCCCCGCCCTTGCGGGAGGGAGAGCTAACGGCAAACCCTGAGCAGGCGGCCTGTCAGAATCGCTGCTGATACTCCGTTACCCGTTCCCGGAGAACCTTTTTCATGCCGCGCTTCCACGGTCCCACGGCCACAAGACGGAGATTTTCCGGAGCAAAAAGTGCCCTGGCGGCGTCCTGAAGTTCGGCGGCAGTAATGCGCCGCGCCTCTGACTGGTCCTCCTCGATACTCCTCACAACACCCATCAGTTCGCCCCAGCCGTATCGCCCCCCCATTTCGTAGGCCGAGTCACGGCTGAATTCAAGGTCAAAAATATAGGAGTTGCGAATCCGCTCCAGTTCGTCTTCCGGGACCGGAACAGCTGCGATGCGAAGCAGCTCCTCAAAGGTTGCCTCAACCGCACGGATCAGGGTGTCGGGAGCGGTGGAGAGATCAAACGCCAGACAGCCGGTTTCGTCGTAGGCACCGATAGCGCCGTCCACGGAATAAATGATCCCCAGCTCTTCCCGCAGGTGCAGGTGAAGGCGCGAACTGCCGCCGCCGGCAAGTATCCGGCGCAAAAAACGGAGCGCCATGAAGCGGCGGTCATCGCGGGCAAAGCCGAGAAACGCTATCTGCAGATTCATCTGGCTATCGGAATCCTGCACGCAGCGGATCTGAGGGGCGGACTGGCGGAGCGTCACCAGAGAGGGTGCCGGCGGGGCCGCACCGGGCCACCCCCCGAAACATTCCCGGGCGGCGGCAAGGACAGCGCTGTTTTTCACCGGTCCCGACACCACCAGCACCGCATTTGAAGGGACATAAAAGGTCTTCAGATGCCCGGCAAGATCCTCCCGCCCAATGGCGGCAATGCTCTCCAGTGTTCCGACGGTCGGCATCCCCAACGGGTGCCGGGGCCAGAGCAGGCGGCTTACGATGGTGTCCGGATTAACCTCTTCACCCTGTTCGTTCAGGTCCTCCCTGGCCTCCTCGGCAATAATCCGCTTTTCGATGTCGATTCCGGCCAGCAGCGGCTCCCTCAGCATCGCGGCAAAAATTTCCATGCCCCGTTTGACACTGCCGGGATGCACCCGGGAATAGTAGTAGGTCGATTCTGCGTCAGTTGCGGCATTCGGCGCACCGCCGATAACTTCGAAGGCGGATTCGATCGCCAGAGACGACGGGAAACCTGCCGCTCCCCGAAACAGGATATGTTCCAGAAAGTGGGAGAGTCCTTCCCGTCCGGGCGGATCATTGCGCCCCCCGACCTTGAGATAGACCGCCAGCTCTGCTGCATGCAGATGCGGCATTTCCACGCAGACGACCCTCAGTCCGTTGTTCAGGGTATGGAGATACGAACGGATCATATCAGGGCGCTCCGGATATTCTCTATACGGCGCCGGTATTCATCCGGCGGCAGGTGCAGCTCATCATGCGGTTCGGCCCAGATCGGACGCGGCCAGAGCGGTTCTGACGAGAAGCGGGGGACGATGTGCCAGTGGATGTGCGGCACCATATTTCCCAACAGTTCATAGTTGATCTTGGCCGGCCGGTACTGGGCGAAAAGCGCCTGTGCCACCGAGCAGACCTCCTCCATGAGCGCGCCCCGCACAGTGCGGTCAAGATGGAACAGCTCGGTCGCGTGAACTTTTGTGAACAGCAGGGTGTAGCCGGGGAAATACTGATCCCGGTTAAGGGTTACGTAGGAATGGGGCAGTTCAATGATACGCAGATCCGCATCCGCTTCCCAGCGGCGGCACATGGGGCAATCGGCCATGTTATTCGTACCTCAGGGCGTCAATAGGGTTGAGGCCGGCCGCTTTTTTTGCAGGATAGAAGCCGAAAAAGATGCCGACGGCGGCGGAAAAGAGGAAGGCAATGGTGATGGATTGGATGGAGATCATGGTCGGCCAGCCGAGAAAGCGGGACACCCCGGTAGCCCCACCGGCGCCCAGGGCAATGCCGATTAAGCCGCCAAGCATGGTCAGCAGAACCGCCTCGGTCATAAACTGCAGCAGGATGTCATTCTTCTTGGCGCCGATTGCCATCCGGATACCGATCTCCCGGGTCCGCTCCGTGACTGAGACCAGCATGATATTCATGATGCCGATGCCGCCAACGATCAGGGAGATTGACGCAACCGCCCCCAGCAGCAGCGACATGGCCTTGGCTGACTGTTCCGCAACGGCCAGAATTTCCGACAGGTTCCGCGTGGTAAAATCCGGTTCCTTGGTGGCGTTGATCCGGTGGCGCTGATTAAGGAGCATCTGGATCTCGCTTTCCGCCTTATCTATCAACTCCTCGCTCTTGGCCTTGACAATGATTGCGCTGACAATCCCCGTGCGCTGTGAGCGCACCAGATTGCGCTGGGCGGTGCGCAGCGGCACAAACACGGCATCATCCTGATCCTGTCCCTGGGGTGACTGCCCTTTGCGCTCCAGAATCCCGATAACGGTAAAGGGTATTTTCTTGATCCGGACAATACTCCCGACCGGGTCGGCAGAGCCGAAAAGATTTTCAGCAACGGTCTGCCCCAGGAGGCAGACCTTGATGGCGCCGTCTTCATCCTGCTGAGTGATGGCACGGCCGCTGACAACCGGCCATTCGCGGATTTCAAACAGCTCCGGCGTCCCTCCCATGATAACAGACGACCAGTTCATATTACCGCTGATGATCTGCCCCGATGCCCTCACCGTTCCGGCCGCATAAGCCACCGACGGGCAATCGGTCCCGATCGACCGCGCATCGTCACTTGACAGGGTCTGCGCCCCCCCGCTGCCGGTACGGAGACCGCCGCTGGTGGTGGAGCCGGGAATGACCAGAATGATATTGCTGCCGATGCTGGCGATCTGCTGGGAGATGACATAGCTGGCACCGCTCCCGACAGCCATCATGGCGATGACCGCGGCGATACCGATGATGATGCCGAGCATGGTCAGGAACGAGCGCATCTTGTTGGTGCGCAGGGCCCGGAGGGCTATTTTGAGTGTTTGGATAAAATCCATGGCTACACCGTCGCGGTGGTCAAACTGTCAGAAATAATGCGTCCGTCACGAAAGGTTATCTGTCGCCCGGCATAAGCAGCAACATCGTGCTCATGGGTGACCATGATGATCGTTATGCCTTGCCGGTTAAGGGTGGTAAAAAGGTTCATGATCTCTTCACTGGTGCTGCTGTCCAGATTGCCGGTCGGCTCATCCGCCAGAATAACGGCGGGATTGTTGACCAGGGCACGGGCGATGGCCACCCGCTGCTGCTGTCCCCCCGAAAGCTGGCTGGGGTGATTGTTCTCCTTGCCGGCAAGCCCCACCTGCTCCATGGCGATCAGGGCCTGCTTCCGCCGCTCCCTGGAGCCGAGGCCGGCGTAGATCAGCGGCAGTTCAACATTTTCCACCGCCGGAGTGCGGGCCAGCAGGTTGAACCCCTGAAAAACAAAACCGAGCTTTTTGTTGCGGATATCAGCCAGCTCATTGGCACCTATTCCCCCGACATCAAGACCATCCAGAAGATAGCGGCCGGATGTTGGCCGATCCAGACAGCCCAGAACATTCATGCAGGTTGACTTGCCGCTGCCGGAGGCCCCCATGATGGCAACAAATTCTCCTGCCGAGATGTCGAAGGACACCCCCTTGAGAGCTTCAAACTGCTGATCCCCCATAATAAAAACCCGGCGTATGTCGGTCAAGGAGATGACGCAACTCATCAGAAACGCGCCCCCATGGGCGAACCGGACGCACCGGCTTTTTTCTTCACATCGCCGCCGATCTGTTCAACAACGACCTCGTCACCATCTTTTAGGCTGCTCTCGACCAGTTCAATGCTGCTGTTGTTGGCAATGCCGGTTTTAACCGCGACAGCGACCGGCTTCCCTTCCTTGAGCAGGTAGACCTGCTGGCTCCGGTCCTTCCCTTTGGCGGCACCCCCCTTGCTTCCGCCTGTTGACCCGCCACCTGCGGCACGCTGGGGAGGGGCACCGGCCACCTTTACCTTGGCATCATCACCCTTCGATTTCGGCTTGAAGCGCAGGGCGGCCGGCGGCAGTTTGAGCACCTCATCCTTCTGGGCAACGACAACCGACACGTTGGCCGTCATGCCCGGCTTCAGCTTCAAGTCGCTGTTGTCGACGTTGACAACGACAACATAGGTGACAACATTCTGGGTAATAATCGGTGCGCTGCGAATCTGGACCACCTTGCCGTGAAAGGTCTGTTCAGGATAGGAATCCACGGTGAAGCTGGCCTTCTGGGCCAACTGGATGCGGCTGATATCAGCTTCGTCGACGCTGACTTCGATCTGCATTTTTGTCAGGTCCTGGGCGATGGTAAAAAGTGTCGGTGTCTGGAACGACGCCGCCACGGTCTGGCCGACGTCTATGGCGCGGGAGATGACCACGCCATCAACCGGCGAGCGGATGGTTGAGTAGCGCAGGTTGGTTTTTGCCTGCAGCAGCGCACCCTTGCTCTGGGCGACGCTCCCTTCGGCAGCCTTGATCGCCGCTTTGGCCGATTGCAGGGCGGTTTCCGCCACATCAAAATCCCCCTGCGAAATAATACCGTCGCTCAGCAGCTTTTTGTTGCGCGCAAAGGTACGCTCGGCATCCACCACTGTTACCCGGGCTTTTTGCAGGTTAGCCTCGGCGGTGAGATAGTTTCCTTGAGACTGCTCCACCGCAGCGGTAAACAGGGAGGGGTCTATCTCGGCGATGGCCTGCCCCTTTTTTACCCGCGAATTATAATCGACATACAGCTTCTGGATCGTACCGGACACCTGGGTACCAACCGAAACGGTGGTCACCGCCGAAAGATTGCCGGTGGCAGCGACGGTCGAAACAATCGTGCCCCGCTCGATTTTGGCGGTTTTGTAGCTGACCTCGGGAGTCCGTGTGACGTAGAAATAGCCGGCAATACCGCCCAGAAGAAGGAGAACTGCTGAAATGACAAGGTATTTTTTCATGGGGATCTCTCGTTATGATGTAGTGCCCGAAACGTGCGGGGTGCATCATAACAGATAAGCATCGGTACGACAAAAAAAAAGCCCCCTGCCATGGACAGAGAGCTTCTTTTCTGAACGCCCGCCACCGGTCGGTGACGGGCTAACTAGGGCAACCCTCTTTGCAGTGGGAAACCGGACGAATTCTAAATCTTGCAGTCCACATTGGCAGGGTCTCCTTTCAAATGTATATTTAATTCCTAACAGGATGATTTTTATCTTAATACTATTCTGAAACTTGTCAAGGGTAATTTTATGTCCGTTACCATTATGTTGGACAGCACATTCAGAGCGCGGTTTTTCCCTGCCACGCGCCTCATGCCGCTGATGCAGAATAAACCTTTCCAGACTGAAACAATTTAGATTGCATTATTTGAGGCTGATGGCAAAATACCACCCATGTCATCTCGTGCCCCTTTTCTTGAAATAGCATGTCAGCAGGTAATCGTTGAGGATGCCTCCGTCTTTTCCGTTCAATGGACCGACCTGCCGCTTTCCTTGGCCGGGTCACTTTCTGCGGAAGAGCTGCTGCACCGCTATCTGGGCTATATCAGTAAATTTACGTTGACCCTGATCCGTCCGAAGATCCTGGCACACGGTATTGAGTTCCGCCTGCTCTCGTCCGGCCTCAGCCTGATCAGTTTTTTGCCGCCGGAATACAGCGGCGAGTTCGCAACACTACGTATCTGTGGCGGCTTCCTGGTGCAGCCGCGCCAGTGCGATCGCGGTGAACTCCGCTTCGGCATAGAGCATCTTCCTGAAGGTGCACGGGTTTCACTCCAGCTCAGTGATTTCTGCCCCCTGCTGCTCGGCAGCCGGTCGCCGTCACTGGTCCGTTTCTGGCTCTACCGCCTGACCCAGGCCGCAATCCATCGTCTGGTGACGGTACGCTTCCTGTCGCTGCTGTACCATGAACTGGCCGGGCCATCTGCCGGCGTGCGGGTCGTAAATGTTGCGGTCCGGGCTGGAAAACCGGTCTGACACTTTGCTTGTCGCCGGTAAGTGTGCTACAGTTCATGAGTCTGATCTACGGCACGCCCGCCACTCGTGATGACCTGGCCGGACCGCCCCTGACACAGGGCATGCATATACGCCCATGAAGTAATTTTGCTGTATAACCAGCAGTACATACTGTTTGTTTACTACTTAGGTAAAGGAATCCCGGAAGATGCCACACGCTGATATTGAAATACCTTCCAAATTACCGCTCTACAGCCAGAAAGAGATGGTTGTATTCCCCTATATGCTGTTCCCGCTGTATGTCAGTGAACGGGATACGCTCGTTTTCCGCGAAGCGGACAACTATGAGAAATATGTTGTGCTCGTCTTTGAGCGACCGGAGGACCCTGCGCACGAACATCCGGAGGGGAGATGTGACATCGGCACTCTCTGCAAGGTCAACCAGATTAAAAAAATGGATGACGGCCGCAACAAAATTTCACTGGAAGGGATCACCCGCCTGCAGATTCTCGACACCGAACCGGCCGGGTCACTGACCCTGGCCCACTGTGAAATTGTCCGGGAGTTCGTGGAAAAAAATCTCGTCTCCGACGCACTGGTCCAGAGCCTGAATGCCCTGCTCAAAATAGCGCTTTCCCACGGGAAACCGCTGCCTGACGATGTCATGAAGATGATTGACTACATCGATAACCCGGCGCGCCTGTCCGATCTGGTAGCACTGTACGTCAATCTGCCGCCGGTCGATCTGCAGGAACTGCTGGAAACGGTTGACCCGCTGGAACGCCTGAAAAAAGTGTACGTGCATCTGACCAATGAAGTGCAGCGGATCCAGGTCAAGAACGAAGTAGCCGGTGAGGTTACCAAGCGGGTCGGCAAGAATCAGAAGGAGTATATCCTGCGCGAGCAGATGAAGCACATCCAGGAAGAACTGGGTGAAGAAGATCCGCGGGCGGCCGATATGAACGAGCTGCGCCGAAAAATAGATGAGGCCGGACTGCCGGAGGATATCAAAAAAATTGCCGACAAGGAGCTGAAGCGCCTGGAACGCATTAACCAGGCTTCGCCGGAATATAACGTGTCACGCACCTACCTCGATTATCTGGCCGGCATGCCGTGGAACATCAGCACCACCGACAGCCTCGATATGGTGCGGGCCGAGGAGATCCTGAACGAAGACCACTACAACCTGAAAAAAGTCAAAGAGCGAATCCTGGAATTTCTGGCGGTCCGCTCACTCAAAGAAGACATGAAGGGCCCGGTGCTCTGCTTTGTCGGTCCCCCGGGGGTCGGCAAAACCTCGCTGGGCAAATCAATCGCCCGCTCCATGGGGCGCAAGTTCGTGCGTATTTCCCTGGGCGGCGTCCGTGACGAAGCGGAGATCCGGGGACATCGCCGCACCTATATCGGTGCCCTCCCGGGACGCATCATCAAGGAGCTCTACCGCTGCGGCGCCAACAATCCGATCTTCATGCTTGATGAAATCGACAAGCTGGGCAATGACTTCCGGGGCGACCCGGCCAGCGCCCTGCTGGAAGTGCTTGATCCGGAGCAGAATTTTTCCTTTAACGATCATTATCTGGACGTCGCTTTTGACCTGTCAAAAGTCATGTTTATCACCACCGCCAACCAGCTCGACCCGATCCCCGGACCGCTCAAGGACCGCATGGAAGTCATCCGTCTGGCCGGCTACAGCAGCGAGGAGAAACTGCAGATTGCCAAGAATTTTATTATCCGGCGCGAACTGGGCGAAAACGGCCTTACGGACCGGGGGCTGACCTTCGATGATGCCGCTCTGGAGAAGGTTATCTGCGACTACACCCGTGAGGCGGGTGTGCGCGGCCTGCAGCGTACGGTCGCATCGATCTGCCGCAAGGTTGCCAAGGAGATAACCCAGAACAAGGCCGCCCGAAGCTGCATTACCACCACGGCGGTGACGGAACTGCTCGGGCCGAAAAAATTTCATAACGAGGTCGCGGCAGAGAATGACCGCATCGGTGTTGTGACCGGACTCGCCTGGACGGAAACCGGCGGAGACATCCTGTTCATCGAGGCCACCTCCATGCCGGGCAAAGCCGAGCTGATTCTGACCGGGTCACTGGGTGACGTGATGAAAGAGTCGGCCCGGGCGGCGCTCTCCTACATTGAAGCCCATGCCGACAAATTCGGCATCCCGCAGGACGCCTTTGAAAATCGCACGATTCATATCCACGTCCCTTCCGGGGCCATCCCCAAGGACGGCCCCTCAGCCGGGATAACCATGGTCACGGCACTTGTTTCTCTTCTGACCGGCAAACCGGCCCGGCGCAATATCGCCATGACCGGTGAAATCACACTGACCGGACGGGTTTTGGCAATCGGCGGGTTGAAGGAAAAGGTTCTGGCGGCTCACCGTGCCGGAGTCTGCACCATCGTCGCGCCGGAGCGCAACCGTGATGATCTGGAAGATATCCCGGAAAACGTCCGGAATGACCTGCAGTTCATTTTTGTCAGCGATGCCGCCGAAGCACTGGCAGCGGCACTGTAGCCGGGCATGAATCCAGCCGTCATCGACAAAGCCCTGCTCCATGCCTTCAGCGAACTGCAGAACTATTTCATTCTGGCCAGACGCACCTTCGTGCGGATCTTCCAGCGCCCCTTCTATTACCGTGAATTTGCCGTCCAGTTCGACAAGCTGGGGTTCTCATCCCTGTTCATCTGCGCCCTGACCGGCCTTTTTTCCGGCATGGTCATGGCTCTGCAGTCACTGATCCAGCTCAAGCCGTTCGCAGCAACCAGCTATGTGGGTGGTATGGTCGCGGTGACCATGATCAAGGAGCTGGGCCCGGTGCTGGCAGCACTGATGGTGGCCGGGCGGGTCGGTTCCGCCATCACCGCCGAGCTCGGCACGATGGTGGTGACCGAACAGGTTGATGCCATGCGGGTGGAAGGAACCGATATCATCAAACGGCTGGCCACGCCCCGCCTCAAGGCAATGCTGCTGGCACTGCCGCTCCTGACGATCATAACCGATGTGGTTTCTGTCATTGGCGGCTATATCATGTCGGCCGGGTACGGGATAAACCCGACCATGTACATCAGCGGCCTCCCCCAGTTCATGGTGTTTCAGGATCTGATCGAAGGGGTGGCAAAACCGGCGGTGTTCGGCGCCATTATTGCCGTAACCGGCTGTTATGTCGGTCTCAATACCAGAGGGGGCGCCGAGGGGGTCGGTGCCGCCGCCAAAAAGGCGGTAGTACTGTCGTCGGTACTGATTTTGGTCTGCGATTTTTTCATGGCAAAGATTTTTGTGGTATTCCGAGGGTAAGATGAATTACTGGCTTTTTAAAACCGAACCGGGCTGTTTTTCCTTTGAGGACCTGAAAAACCGCCCGGACATGACCGAACCGTGGGACGGGGTACGCAACTTCCAGGCCCGCAATTTTCTGCGGGATACGATCCAGATCGGCGACCGGCTGCTGTTCTACCACAGCAACATTGCGGAGCCTGCCGTGGTCGGTCTGGCTGAGATCGTGCGCGCCGGCTATCCCGACCCGACCGCCCGGAACCCGCAGGGGGAGCACTTCGACCCGAAAGCTTCCGTGGAAAACCCGATCTGGTACATGGTTGACGTGCGCTACCATGAAGTGCTGCCGAGGGTTGTGACGCTGGAACGCATCAAACAGAACCCCCTGCTGGCCGACATGCCGCTGGTCAAGCGGAGCCGTCTCTCCATCCAGCCGGTGACGGAGAACGAATGGCGGATTATTCTGACCATGGCGGGAGTTGACCGGCAATGATCACCAGTAACTCCATCCGCATGGAAAAAGTATGTTATTCGATCGGCGGCCGCACCATTCTGGAAGATTTTGACTTTCGTCTGGACCAAGGCGTTAACCGGACGATTCTGGGAGTCAGCGGTGCCGGGAAGACAACCATACTCAAACTACTGCTCGGCTTGCTGGAACCGGATTCCGGAAAGATTTTCATCGGCGACCTCCAGATAACCGGGCTGGCCGAATCCAGTTTCATGCAGCAGCGCAGACGGATCGCCATTGTTTTCCAGGGGGGGGCGCTGTTCGATTCCATGACGGTCGGGGAGAATGTCGGCTACCGACTGTTCGAGGAGGGGCAACTCTCCCTGGCCGAAATAACAAACATTGTGCTCGAAAAATTGACGTTTGTCGGCGTGGAAGCGGCCCTTGACCTGTATCCGTCCGAACTGTCCGGCGGCATGAAAAAACGGGTGGCCATCGCCCGTGCCCTGGCTGCCGACCCGGATTATATTTTCTTTGACGAACCGACCACCGGACTTGACCCCATAGGGGTCTATAACATCTGCAAACTGATGCTGCGGCTGCAGGTGGAAGGGAAGACCACGCTGATGGTGACCCATGATCTGGCGACCGCCTTTGCCACTTCACAGCGGTTTACCTTCCTGCACACAGCACGCATGCTGTTTGAGGGGAGTGAAGCGGAAATGAAGGTCTGCAGCATCCCGGAAGTACGGGAATTTCTCAAACCGACGGACGGATCGCTGTTCATTTGATGAGTGCTGAATCGGCCGCTATTAACAACAGGAACAGGTGAAATCCATATGAAACGAAGTAATCAGATCGGCTGGGCCCAGGTGCGGGGAGGAGTATTCATCTTTCTGGCTCTGGTCGTTTTTGCCGGCGGTGTTCTGCTGATGGGCCAGAAAACAAAAATGTTCGTTTCCAAGGGGGCCATGCGGATCGTCATGAGCGATGTCGTCGGCCTGAAAGTCGGCGCACCGGTCTGGCTGGCGGGGGTGGACGTCGGCCTGGTCACCGACATACTGTTTGCCGACGCGAAGCACAGTAACGAGGTCAGCATCGATATCGAGGTTGATACCAATGCCATGAAGAAAATCGGCAGCGATTCGAAAATTACGATCAAAACCCGCGGCCTGATGGGCGAAAAGTATGTGGATATTCTCCCCTCTCTAAAATATTCGGAAAAACCACCCACCCTGCTGCACGGCACATCGGTGGCCAAACTGGATGATGTCATCCAGAAGGCCGGCGACTCCTTTGACAAGGTGAACGGTATCATCGACGGCATCAACCAGGGGAAAGGGACCCTGGGGCAACTGGCCAAGGATGAAAAACTCTACAAGAATGTTGCGCAGCTGGCTGTTGAAATGAAAGATCTGGTGGTCACCATCAACCGGGGGGAAGGGACGCTGGGGAAACTCAACCGCGACCCGGAACCGTACAACAAGCTGATTAACATTCTGACCAGTGCCGAAAGTACGCTGCAGGACATTCAGGCTTCTGAAGGGACCCTGAACAAATTGATCTATGACACAACGCTCTACGACAAGCTGACATCACTGGCTGACAAGAGTATCCAGGCCGCAGAGGATGTCCGCCTGCTGAACAAAAAGATCATGTCAAAAGATGGTACCGTCGGGCTGTTGCTGAATGATCGGGAATTTTATGACAAGGGGTTATCTCTCATCACCAAGGCCGAAGCATCGGTCAAGGCGATCGAAGAGGTAACCGCAAAAGTAAAAAGAGGCGACGGCACCGCCGGCCGGCTGGTGAACGACAAGGCACTCTATGAAAAAATGAACCGGATGGTTGATGACCTTAACGCTCTGGTCAATGATTTCAAGGCGGATCCGCGCAAGTATATCAAGTTTTCGGTATTTTAACGGGAGTTCGGACTATGAAGCGAATCATGCTCGCCGCTGTACTGCTGGCGGCACTAGCAACCTGGGCAGGCGCCGCAACGCTGGAAGAAAAGGTTGTCGAGCACACACTGAAGAACGGTATGAAAGTGCTGGTGGTGGAGCGGCACACCTCTCCGACGGTTGCGGCATGGATTCGTTTCCGGGTGGGCAGCGTTGACGAACGGAGTGATGAACGGGGTATCGCCCACCTGCTGGAACATATGCTCTTCAAGGGGACGACCACGCTCGGCACAAAGGATTACGCCGCCGAGAAACCGGTTCTTGACAGGATCGAGGAGGTTGCCCAGGCACTGACCGCCGAAAAAGCGCTGCGGGAAAAGTCCGATGCGGGTAAGATCGCCGCCCTGGAGAAGCAGCTTGCCGCACTGGAAGCCGACGCCGCCCGTTATGTCATCAAGGATGAGTTTTTTGAATTGTATTCGCGAAACGGCGGCACCGGCTACAACGCCTTTACCAGCCGTGACGGCACCACCTACCTCATCAGCCTCCCCTCCAACAAACTGGAACTGTGGGCCGCCATCGAATCAGACCGTCTGCAGAATGCCGTGCTGCGTGAATTCTACACCGAGCGTTCGGTGGTCATGGAGGAGCGCCGCCGTTCCTATGACGCGGACCCGGAGAGCAAACTGTGGGAAACGTTTATCGCCTCCAGCTTTCTGGCCCATGCCTACGGACAGCCGACAATCGGCTGGATGTCCGATATTGAAAATCTGACCCGCAGCAAGGCCGAGCAGTTTTTCCACAGTTACTATGCGCCCAACAACGCCATCGTGGCAATCGTGGGGGATATTGACACCAGCGCGACCATTGCACTGGTCGAGCGCTATTTCGGCGCGATCAAGCCGGGCAGACAGCCATCTCCGGTCACCACCCTGGAACCGCCACAGGCCGGGGAGCGACGCATCGAACTGGTGGCGGATGCTCAACCGACGGTCATGATCGGTTTCCACAAGCCGGCGATCGGCACCCCGGATGATTATGTATTCGACGTAATCAGCATGATTCTGGGCAGCGGCCGCACCTCACGCTTTTACAAAAAGCTGGTGATTGAGCAGCAGATCGCCACTGATATCGGTGCATTCGATGCACCGGGACACCGGTATCCAAACCTGTTTGTTGTCAGCGCCAACCCGCGGGCTCCCCATACGACGGGAGAGCTTGAAGCCGCTGTTCAGGCGGAGCTGGAACAGCTGAAAACGACGCCGGTCGCCGCACGCGACCTGCAGCGCATTCTCAACAAGATGGACTATGAGGAGGCGCGCCGCATGGGAACCAATGGCGGACTGGCCCGCAACCTTACGGAATACGAGGCCACAACCGGCTCCTGGCGCTACATGACCGAGCAGCGCGGCATAATTGCCAGCGTCACGCCGGCTGACATCATGCGGGTTGCCCGTACCTACTTCACCCGCGAGAACCGCACCGTCGGATTTATCACAACACAAGGAGGTGGCAAATGAGGCAGTTCATTATCTCCGTCTGCTTCCTTCTGAGTGCGATCACACCGGTATGCGCCGCAGAGTTCCAGCCGGGCAACCCCCGCACCATGAAATTTCCCGAACTGAATTTCCAGATCCCCAAAGCCGAGCGGGTTGTTCTGGAGTGCGGGATGCCGGTTTACCTGCTGCGCGACACCGAACTGCCGATTATCAGCATGACCGCCATGGTGCGGACCGGCTCGGTCTACGAACCGGCCGCGAAATCCGGGCTGTCTGGTATAGTCGGCAGTGTGATGCGGAGTGGCGGTGCCGGAGGCATGGCACCGGAAGCGATGGATGACGAGCTGGAATTCATGGCCTCGGCTGTTGAAAGCGGCATCGGCGGTGATATGGGGACGGTATCGCTGACGGCACTGAAAAAGAATTTCAGCCGCACACTACAGATTTTCAGCCAGGTGTTGCTCCATCCCGATTTCAGCGAAAAGCGGGTTGAGATCGCCCGCCGGCAGGCGATCGAAGGGTTGCGGCGCCAGAATGACGATCCGAAGGAGATTGCCGGTCGGGAGATCCAGCGGGCCATTTATGCCGGACATCCGCTCGGTACGGTGCCGACCTTTGAGTCGGTCAGCGCTGTCACCCGCCAGGACCTGATTGAGTACCATCGGCGCTTTTACCGTTCGGACCGTATGATGCTTGCCGTAGCTGGTGATTTTGACCGTTCCGGACTGCTGAAGGAGCTCAATGCAGTTTTCACAGCGTCGCAGAACAGCGCTGCGCCGGACCTGCCGAACATATCCCAGCCGAAACAGCTGTTTCAGGGCGAGGTGCTCTACGGCAAAAAGGATGTCAACCAAACGGTCATCCGCATGGGGCATCTCGGGCTGACCAAAGACTCCCCCGACATCTACGCCGTGCGCCTGCTGGACTACATTCTTGGGGGGAGCTTTACATCGCGGCTGACGATGGAGGTGCGCACCAACCAGGGGCTGGCCTACAGTGTGGGGAGTCACTTTGATATCGGCCGCCGCTTTACCGGCAGCTTTATTGCCGAGACTGAAACCAAGGCCGAATCCACCGCCAAGGCTATTACGCTGATGAAAAGCATCATCACCGGTTTGACAAAGGAGCCGGTAAGTGATGCCGAACTGAGCGCCGCCAGGGAATACATGATCAACTCGTTCATGTTCGGCTTTACCAGTCCTGCGTCGATCGTGACCCAGCGCGCCCGCCTGGAATATTACGGCTACCCCGAGGGATATCTGGAACAGTACCGGGATAATATCGCCAAAGTAACGAAAGCGGACATCCTGAATGCCGCCCGGAAGTATCTGCATCCTGACGCATTCAAGCTGGTTGTCATTGGCGATGGGGGGAAGTTCGATCAGCCGCTTTCAACATTTGGCACGGTGCGGGAGTTGGACTTGAAAACTACGGTACCGAAATGAAGCCATTAGGTGAGTAGTAGTCACTATCAGACGGCAACCTCAAGCCTGAACCCCTCATAATGCAATCGGGGGGCTTTGTTTCTGCCATGTTTTTCCATTTCAATCAGATCCATTTCCAGAAGTACTTTCACATCTTCAGATATGTTCTTCATGTCACGATGCGTTATTGCCGCCAATTCTTTGATCGATTCAGGCCGGTTTTCACGAATAACTTTTAGCAGGGCAAAACGTTGTGGAGTCATGGCCTTGCGAAATGCTTCAAAGCTGGTGAAGCTGTATTGCGGCTCTTCCGGTTTGGCCTGTTCACCTTTAATTGTTGTGTCACAGATCGCCGCGAATTCAGCTATTGTCTGTTCGTGTGATTTGATTGTGATGGTTTTAAACGTCGCTTTCATTATCGTCCCCTTCGAGATAGCGTGCGATATCGGCGTTGAACTCGGTTAGAAGCTGCTCCATACTGATAAAAATGTATGGCTTTTCAACACCTGCGAAGTGCCGATGGTCACCTTTGCCGCATTCGTTGTCATATCCTATAACTCTGACGCCGTTTACAATGTAGACCACTGAGTATTTAAGCCCGTGCGGGGTATGCTCAGTCGCAGGAACAATCCAGGCTTTCAGCTCGGTGATGTGACCATCAACATTTCTCTCTTTCCTGTGTGCAAGCAACCTTGCTTTTATGGTTGGCATAATAAACCAATCGTATTATGGAGTCAATAATGGGATGGTACAAATAACCAATTAACACAGAGACGTCATTCCAGCCACGCCAACCCTTTCCCTCTCAAACGGTTTCTGGACAGTTCCTCAGTCACATTATTTTTTCGATTGTTCCGTACTCTGATTTTGTGCTGCACTTTTTGGTTCTGGTTTCATTTCTGTAGCCGGTTTGGCAGTTTCTGCTGCCTCACCGGGAATACGTGGCTTTGTGGGAAGGTTTTGTTCCGAAACAGCTGGTAGCGGCGGAGCTTTTGGCGTTGCCTGATAGTTGAATTGTCCGGGTGCTTTCAGGAATTTATAGCCGGGGATGACCGGAATTTCCTCAAGTCTGCCACCGTCTCCAAAAGGAAATGTGATTTTCCGTGCATCGCTTGCCGCTTTAGATGCCATCAGTTTTTTCACCAATTCGTCATATTCCTTCTTCGACAGTTCGTTTTTCTTTTTCAGCTCCTTATATTCAGCAAGCATTTTGACAGCATTCTGATTGCCGGCCTTGACCGCTTTATTGAGAAGCGCCTCTCCTTTACTGATATTCGGTTTCACATCGGTACCGTTCAGATATAGCCGTGCAAGCAGGACATCTGCCTGGGAATCATTCAGCTTTGAGGCACTATTCAGTAAGGCCACCGCTTTCTTTATATCCTTTTTACCCCCTTTTCCATCAATGTAGATCATGGCAAGGTTGGTTTTTGCCGGTACAATTCCGGCATCAGAGGCAGCCTGATATAACGCTGCCGCTTCTTTCAAATCCCCCGGAGAGGCATTTTTCTTGGTGTGAAGCGCTAAAGCGCGGTTAAACTGGTCTACTCCTTTGTTTTGTTCCCGTTGTATCTCGGGCAACTTCCCGTTTTGATTATATTGTTGAATGATTTTCTTGAATTCTTCCGGGCTGGGGACACGACTTTCCTCTGCACGCAGGTTTTGTGAATGGCATACAACTATCCCCAGAACAACCATGACCAACGTTTTTGACACTTTTTGCATATGTTTTCCTCCGTTAAATATCATTATAACTACCAAATAGTACTTATCTCTGTCCAGCTAAAGATGAAGTGAAATCTGAGAGTAATCCCTGTTATTTCTTTTTGGAGATTTTGATGCGGGAGAGCACTGTCGGTTTTAGCGGGTCTAACTTTCTGGCGGGAAGCACATTCAAAACATGACCAATTAACCACAGTAACGAAGTCTGAAGCTAGGCGGAAGCCAGCCTCGCCGCGATACTGTCCGCAATCTTGATGCCGTCAACGGCGGAACTCATGATCCCGCCGGCATACCCGGCACCCTCACCGGCCGGGTAGAGTCCTTTGACCCCCACTGACTCAAAATTGCCATCCCTCAGGATGCGAACCGGTGATGACGTGCGCGATTCAATACCGATCAGGGTCGCCTCGGCGGTGACAAACCCGCGCAGCTTCCGGCCAAAATCCACGATCCCCTCACGGAGCGTGTCAATGACAAATGCGGGAAGCACAGAATCCAGCTCCGTCTCCCGGATACCGGGACGGTAGCTTGTGCGTACCGCTCCTTTTCCCGGCAGCCGTAAAAAGTCCAGCAGATTCTGGGCCGGTGCCAGATATCCACCCCCACCCAGTTCAAAAGCCCGCCGTTCCCACCTGCGCTGCAGACGAACCCCGCCCAGCGGCCCATCTCCGTCGAAATCCGTTTCCCGGATATTGACCACAAGGGCACTGTTGGCATAGGGGGAATTGCGCAGTTGACCGCTCATACCGTTGGTAACAACGCCCCCCTCCTCGGACGATCCACCCACCACCACCCCGCCGGGACACATGCAGAAGGAGTAGGCACTGCGGCCGCTGACGCTGTTGTTCCAGGCGACGGCATAGTCTGCGGAGGTCAGGTTCGGCTGTTTCCCGCTGCCATACTGGATTTTGTTGATCAGTTCCTGAGGATGCTCAACCCTCAGCCCCATAGCGAAGGGCTTGCGCTGGAGCGGCACATTCAGCCGTTCCAGCAGTTCATAGGTATCCCGTGCGCTGTGCCCGCTGGCCAGAATCAGATGGTCGCACGGGATTTCCTCCCTGTCATTCACGGTCACCGCCGTGACCCGGCCATCCGTGAGAGTCAGATCGGTCATGCGGCAGTCGAAACGGACCGCAAACCCCTTCTCGATAAGCTCCCGCCGCATGGTACTGACGACCACCCTCAAGCGATCGGTCCCGATATGCGGCTTGGCGAGATAGCGCACCTCCGGCGGAGCGCCGAATGTGGCAAATCGTTCCAGTATCCATGGTACCAGAGGATCTTTGGAGCGGCAGGTCAGTTTGCCGTCCGAAAAGGTTCCGGCCCCCCCCTCGCCGAACTGGACGTTGGATTCCGGGTCAAGAATGCCCTCCTTCCAGAAGCGCTGCACGGAGAGCGCCCGTTGCTCCACCGCCCCACCCCGTTCGATGACCGTCGCCGTCAGGCCGTACTCGGCGAGCCGCAGGGCGGCAAACAGTCCGGCCGGCCCGCTGCCGACGATGACGATGCGCGCCTGCGAGCGAATCCGCACCGGGGGTGAAAGCAATATTTCATCCTGCCACTCCAGTGCCGGATCACTGTCCAGACGCGCCCGAACCGCATCATCGCCAGAAAATGACAGCGTGTACACCAGCTTGACCTGCGGTTTTTTCCGGGCGTCAACCCCTTTGCGGATAATACGGACATCGCGCAGGGCCGCCAGCGGCACGGAAAGCTTCGCCGCCAGCAGGGCGGGCAGTGTTTCTTCAGGATCTTGGGGGGTCAGGAGAAGGTTGCGATAGATAAATGGCATAGGTGCACACTGGCTGGAAGATGGTTGATCGGAAAGGGCACGGGGGGGGCGGCATCTCCCATGCCGGTGAGCGGCGTGTTGCCGGCTCAGCAGCATGGGGTGGTTTCGCATCCCGTTACTCGTTACTGCGGCAGGGTTACACTGCCGGAAGCCGGACCGTCAGCACCGGACAGTCTGCGGTGCGCACCACACGTTCCGCCGTACTGCCGAAAAGAATCCGGTCAAGGCCGGTTCTGCCGTGAGTACCAAGTACGATCAGTGACGCGCCGAGCTTGGCGGCTGCCGAGGTGATTTCGTCGGAGGGAATGCCGGTAACGATGGACGTTTTGTAATTGGAAAATGTCCCCATCTTTGAGCTGCAGAATGTTTCCATCATCTTGACGGCACTCTCTTCGATCTCTTTTTCAAGCTGCTCGAATGAAATGTGCGGCACATAAAAGCCGCGAAGGTCAACCGGCTCGTTAATGACATGCATGATTGTTAGTTCGGCATTGAATTGGCTGGCCAGAGTCAGGGCATAGTCAAAAGCACATTCAGAGTTTTCCGAAAAATCAACAGCGGTTAAAATCTTGGTAAACGGCTTCATGGTATTCCTCCTGGAATGGTGTCGCCTGCTAGATGGTGGTGAAAATCTTGTTGATGACCTTTTTCAGTTCCCCGTATTTAACCGGTTTGTTTATATATTCAAAAGCACCCAGCGCCATGGCTTCGAGGTACGATTCAACCTCACCGTATCCGGTGACTATAATAACATTACTGGCCGGATGAGTGCGGTTAAGTTCGCGCAGAAACGTCAGCCCGTTCATCTCCGGCATGTTAAGATCGGTGATGACAAGGTCCACACAGTTACTGCACAGGTAACTCAGGGCTTCAACACCGTTACTGGCAGAGGAAACATCATATCCGTCATAAGCAAGAATCTTGGAAAGCGCCACCCTGGCGTTTTCGTCATCCTCTACAACGAGTATTCTTTTAATCACCTGCTCCACGATGATCCTCCCGCACTGTTTGGGGACACAGAAAGTCTAGCATGTGACGTCAGAGTGTCAAGGCCATGAATTCCTAGCCAAAGTGCTGTAACGCTACGGTTTGACAGTGTCGGCATCAAGTTCAACGTACGCCGGTTTTCCGGAAGGGCCGAGCGGTTTGTACGGTCTGCCGTTCAATTCCACTTCAACACCGCCGGCATTGCTCAGCTCCAAAGTCACCTTCTTTTCGGCCTTCCATTCGATAACATCCCCGATGGTAAGCTCGTGCTGCTGCACCGCTCCCCCGTCGACGGTGGAGGCCAGTGTCCCGTTCTGGGTAACCCTGAGCTTCAGAATAAAACCTTTTGCTGCATCAGGCTGACGCTTCGCGGGCACCACTTTTTCCGGTTCGGGCGGTGCCGGTGTGCGCCGCTCAACCTTTGGAGCGGCAACAGCCGGAATGTCTGTTTTTTTTGCCCGCACCGAGCTTTGCGCCGTTTGAACCGGAGGATTCGCCGGAAGTGGCGCGGTGACCGGAACCGTCTGAAGCTCCCGAACGAGAGGAGGGGGAGGTCGTTTGAAGAAGGTGGCAGTTATCAGAATAGCGATCAGAAGCAGTGCCGGAAACAGCAGTTTTTTCAGGGAGAGCAGACGCCGGGGCTTCCGGTTCGGACCGCCTGACAGAGAGGTGGGAGCCGGTTTCTCGCTTTGGCTCCCGAAAAGCTTGTCATACATCCGTGCAATATCGTCGGCGTTAAGGCCAAGGTAGGTGGCATAGATGCGCAGAAAACCCTTGAGGTAGGCCTGATTGGCAAAATCGCGAATCTGGTCGTTTTCCAGCGCTTTAAGGTGAGACACCCCGACCTTGGTGGCTTCCGAAGCCTCTTCAATGGTAATTTCGTGGAATTCCCGGCAACGGCGCAGGATCGTTCCGGGTGAGCCGGTCGACGTTTCCGGAGAAGATGAAGGCGAATCTGTCACTCTGTCCTCACTCACTTGATAAGCTCCAGATAGCCGAGAGCAGCGCGGCCAAGTTCGCTTTCGGGGATAAGCCGTACCGCCTCTTTGAAGGAAGCCCGCGCAGCCTCGCGCCTGTTCTGTCTGAGCTGTGCCTGCCCCATGTAATAGTGGGCGGCGCCATACTCGCGATAAATTTCCAGCGCCCGGGCATATTCGGCAATCGCCTTGTCACTCTTATCCATGGCAAACCAGACCCGTCCAAGGGAAAGCCGTGCCACCGGATTGCCCGGGTTCAACGTTGCCACCGCCTGCAGCTCTGCCAGCGCCTTGGGGTAATCTCCTTTGCCCAGGTAGGCCAGGCCGAGATTTATGGCTGCATCTTCATTGCTGCCGTAAAAAAGATCATCCTTGACGATTTTGAACTGTTGAATGGCGCCGTCCCACCGTTTCAGGCTGAGATACGCGACCCCCAGATCATTGCGGGCGGCAGAGAAGGCCGGTTTCAGCTCGATCGCTTTCAGAAACTTTGCTTCGGCAAGGTCGGGCCGTTTTTTTCCGACAAAAGCCAGACCGAGGCTGTAAAGGATCTCCGGGTTCTCCGGGTCCAACCGTTCAGCCTCCGTCAGGTCAAACAATGCGGAGGAATAGTTGCGCTCCCCCAGATACGAGAGCCCCATTTGATAATGATAGGAAGCCGGTTTGGAAGCGGGGGTATTCTGACCCCGGCCGGACGCGCACCCGGAAACGGTCAGAAGCAGAAGCAGTACAGCTGTCGAACGGGAAAAAAATTTCATTACAGGCATATCCCGGGACACACACCTCCGCAGGACAAGGCACCTCACCATCAGAAAGAAAGATCTCTGAAGCTAGTCAGTGCCTTGAAGCTGGCGAAACGGTCCTGAATTTCTTTGTACTCCAGCCGCTTCATGCGGTTAAGGCTGAAATCCTCCACATTGAAGGAGGCCATGACACTGCCGAAAACAATCGCCTGGCGAAGTCCCTCTTCCGACAGGTCCCCCGTATTTGCCAGATAGCCCATAAAGCCCCCGGCAAAGGTATCTCCGGCACCAGTGGGGTCGAACACCTCCTCCAGTGGATAGGCCGGAGCGGCAAAAACCGAATCGGCGGTGAACATCAGTACGCCGTACTCTCCCCGCTTGACAACCAGGCGTTTACAGCCGAGGGCGATGATCTGCCGGGCAGCCTTGACCAGATTGGCTTCTCCGGTAAACTGCCGCGCTTCACCTTCGTTGATGACGACAATATCGACTTTTTGCAGCACCTTCTTCAGGGCTTCCGGTTTAGAGGAAATCCAGAAGTTCATCGTGTCGCACGCCACGAGCTTCGGCGTGCGGACCTGTTCCAGAACCTTCATCTGCAGGTCAGGATCTATATTGGCCAGAAAAAGATACTCGGCATCACGGTAGGATTCCGGCAGTTCCGGCTGAAAATCCATCAACACGTTCAGCTGGGTATCGAGCGTCTGTGCTTCATTCAGGTCATAGCCGTACCGGCCGCTCCAATGGAACGTCTTGCCGGGGATACGCTGCAAACCGGCGGTATCAATATTACGTCCCTGCAGAAAACTGACATGCTCTTCCGGAAAGTCTTCCCCCACAACCGCGACCAGCGCCACATCGGTAAAAAAACTGGCCGAGGTGGAAAAGTAGGTGGCTGATCCCCCCAGAACATTATCTCCCCTGCCGAACGGGGTCTCAACAGTGTCAAATGCGACGGTACCGACAACAACAATGCTCATTGGTTTCTCCCGCAAAAAATAGTGTGACAAAATACCACGCGGCTCTGCATGAGTCAAAAGGATTGTCGCCCCGATTTGGGGACAATCCGGACGGTCCCGGACTACTCTCCGACGACACCCATGGCCCAGAGATAATTCACCTCGGCCACGCGAAAGTCCCGTTGGGCCCGGGCCATAGTGCTTTTGGCCTGGAGCAGGTTGAACTGGGCATCATCGACCTCAAGCCTGATTTTAACGCCGAATTCGTACCCCTTTTCCGCCATCTGGACCAAACGCTCGGCCTGTTTGACCGTGCCGGAAAGCGCCTTCAGAATCTCGGCGGCTTCACGGTAGGAAAACTCCGCCTGGCGGACTTCCAGGGCGATCGCATCCAGCAGCCGGCTCTCTTCGATCTGTTTTGTCCGCAGATCGCTTCTGGCCTGAGCGACCCTGCCGCTCGTCCGGAGACCGTCAAAAAACGGAAAGGTCACATACAGTCCCATATCCCACGCCGCACCATCCGCATTCTGGGCCGGCCCCGGGCTGTCCAGGCCGATCCGGCGCCAGCCGGCTCCCCCCTTCAGATCAAGGCGCGGCTTGTTGTCGGCATCGGCGATTGTTACCAGCTCACCATAGATGGCGATACGCAGGCGCAGATCAGCAAGCTCCGGACGGCGCTGCCCGGCGATGCGGAGCGCTTCGGTATACCCGGCCGGCAGGGGGCGCTCAATCGCCGCCACGTCAAGGGAACCGGCAGCATCAACATCTTCCTCTCCCATGGCCAGCAGAAAACGGAGCCGCTCGCGAGCCAGGCGGATGGTGTTTTCCGAGCGGATGACGTCCGGCTGCGTATTTTCAGCCGCCACTTCTGCAGCCAGAACGTCATAGTCGGTTGCTACCCCGGCGCTGAACTTGCGGGTCGCCTCATCCAGATGACGCAGCTTCTGGGCACGGTTTTCCCGGGCCAGCCGGTGCATCTCCCTGGCAAGCTGAATATCATGATAGGCTGCCACCACCTCCCGGTAGGTCGCCTGCCGGTACAGCCGGAGCTGTTCATCGGCAGTTTTCAGCCCGACCTCGGCGGCACGGATTGCAGCGTTCAACTTTCCCCAGGTATAAATCGGCTGGGAAACCGTCAGGTCAAGCGCCTGACCGAATTGGCGCTGGGCCGAATAGCCGGTGACCTTCAGGCTCTCATCCTTTGCCACCGCCACCGAACCATTCAGCGACAATTGGGGCAGGGCGGCGGCCCGCTCCTCAACATATTTTCCCTGGACATAGCGGGCATACTCGCGGGCCTTTTCGATATCGCGGTTTTTCTCCATCGCCATCGATATCGCCTGCTCAAGCGTCACCACGCGAGCTTCCGCAGCAGCAACAGTCGCCAGAATCGCGACCAGAATTTTCACTGCCATTTTCACCACAGCACTTCCCCTTTCATATCAGCACGCACCGCTGCCACCCGCGCACCGAATTAATCAGCCATAGTTCTTCACACCGCTTCAGGTCCTCGGGGGTGAGAATCTTTTCCGCAATAGCCCCCTGCTCCAGCAACTCCTCCCGCAGCACCCCCGGCAGCAGGCCGCACTCCAGCGGGGGCGTTACCAGCTGGTCATCCAGTTTCACAACCAGGGAGTGGTAGCTCCCCTCGGTCACCTGGCCATGTTCGTTGACCAGCAGCACCTCATCACAGTCGGGACGCTCTGACCGGGCGGTATCAAACAGTTCCCGAAAGGTGGTTTTGTGATAGCGCATGGTATCGCCGGAAGCTACCCTGATCCTGCTGACGGCGACACGCAACGCTGCAGTTCTCACCGGTAGCGGCTCCGAGGAGACCTGCACACCGCCGTCCGCCGACAACAGCAGGCGCACCTTGCGCAGACCGGAAGTTGTCGCCGCGTGTCCGGCAAGTGCCTGCCGAACCGCTGCCGGATCACAGGAAAAGCCGAAAAACTCCGCCGAAGCTGCCAGCCTGGCCACATGCCGCGCCAGAAGGGTATAGGCGCCATCTTCCAGCCTCAGGGATTCAATCAGGCGAAAATCATACTGCCGCCGGTGGAGGAACGCTCCCTTGCCCAGACATTCAGCATATTCGGACGATGCTTCCGAGTCCCAGGTAACGGCGCTGCCGACCCCCATGGTCAACCTGTCTGTCTCCGCATCATGCAGCAGGGTGCGGATGGTCACGGAAAAGAGCGCCTCGCCGCCGGGAGCGGCAACACCGATCGCCCCGCAGTAAATTCCGCGCGGCGCTTCTTCAAGCTCCGTAATGATTTCCATGCTGCGCCGTTTGGGGGCTCCGGTCACCGACCCGCAGGGGAAGAGAGCGGTAAAGATATCCGTCAGGCCGACCCCGGAGCGGAGCCGCGCGGAAACGGTCGAGGTCATCTGATGGACGGTCGGATAGGTTTCAACGTCGAAGAGCGACTCGACAGCCACAGATCCGGTTTCAGCCACCCTGCCGAGATCGTTGCGCAGCAGATCGACGATCATCAGGTTTTCCGCCCTCTCCTTGGTACTGTCCCGCAATCGTTCCAAAGCTGCACGGTCCTCCCCCCCCCAGCGGCCGCGACGAGCGGTCCCCTTCATGGGACGGGTGGTAATGACGCCACCCCGCACCGAAAAAAACAGCTCCGGCGATGCCGAGAGGATGGCAAAGCGGCCGGTATCAAGATAGGCACAGAACGGAGCCCGCTGTGCGCCACCGACCCGGGCGTACACCTCCTGCAGATTTCCGGTGAAACGCCCCTCAAGAGGGAAGGTGTAATTGATCTGGTAGCTGTCACCAGCAGCGATGTAGCTCCGGATGCGCTGCGCATTCCCGGCATATTCTTCCGGACTTTTTCGGGGTGTCAGCACGACGGCGGCGGCGGAGGAGGAGGAGGGGACATCTCTGCCGGCTTCAACAGTGCTGCGTTCCCGGAAGAGGGCAAACCAGACCAGCGGCAGCCCGTCAACCGGGGGGGCAGAGGGGAGATCCGGGTTGAGCGCGGACGCCGCTTCGTAGGCGACAAAACCGGCGGCATACAGGCCGGCAGCCGTCGCCTGTTCAACCCGGTGCAGGGCATCGACCACCTCACCGGGGCAGGTTGCGGTTATGGTTTCCACGTACCCGCCAAAGCGCCAGGAAGAAGCGAAACGACCGCCGCCGAACGCATCGAGAAGCACCGTGGGGCAATCAGACATTGTGCCTGTTCCAGCGCCGTTTCAGCCAGCCCCCCAGATCGTCCATCAGCGTGTACATGACCGGCACCACCAGCAGCGTCAGCAGGGTTGAGGTCAGCAGCCCCCCCACCACGGCCCGGGCCATGGGGGCGCGCCCTTCGGCTCCGGCGCCGATGGCGAGAAAGAGCGGCATCATGCCGAATATCATCGCCAGCGTTGTCATGATGATCGGGCGGAGACGGGTCCGGCCGGCCAGGATCACCGCCTCACGGCGGGGCATACCGTCCCGGCGCTGTAGCACCTTGGCATAATCCACCAGCAAGATGGCATTCTTGGTCACCAGCCCCATCAGCATGATCAGCCCGATCAGCGACATGATGTTGATCGTGTCGCCGGTCAGCTTGAGCATGCCGGCCATGCCGACAATGGAAAGCGGCAGCGACAGCATGATGGCGAGCGGCTCAAAGAATGATTCAAACTGGGCGGCCAGGATCAGATACACGAACAGCACCGCCAGGAGCAGCGATTCCCCCATGTAGCCGAACGATTCGGCCATGTCCTCCGCTTCGCCGGACAGGTTGACGGAATAGCCGGGGGGCATGTTGATCCGTTTGGCAGCTGCCTCGACGTAGGTGGCGGCCGTGCCGATCGGCAGCCGGTCAAGATTGGCGCTGACGGTCACCTGACGGGCCAGGTCGCGCCGGTTTATCTCCGTCGGCGATGCCGCCGTCACCGTGCTGGTCAGACTGGAGATCGGAATCAGCTTTACTCCGCCGCTGCCGTCCGCCACGGACACGTTCAGATCCATAACCTGCGCCGCATTCTGGCGCAGCTGTCCCGGCAGGCGCACACGCAGGTCAACCGCGTCGCCATCCTCATCCTCATAGGTGGAGATCGCTTCCCCCCCCACCAGACGGCCGACCGCAGCAACGATATCGCTCGTGGTAACGCCGGCAGAGAGCGCCTTGTCCCGGTCAACCCGGAGCCGGTATTCGGGGATGTCGTTTTCCAGTGTCATGGCGATATCAACAATGCCCCGCACCTTGTACAGTTCTTCTTTCAAACGGACCCCGAGCTGTTTGAGAACAGTCAGATCATCCCCCTTGAGATTGACATTGAGCGGCTTTTGCGCACCGCCGATCTGCCCGACCTCTTCAATGGAGAAGGTAATGCCCGCCACTTTCTGCAGCCGCTCCCGCACGTCCCGCTGCAGGATGAACTGGTTTCTGCTGCGCTCTTTGCGTTCCTTGAGTTTTACGTACAGCAGACCGTCGCGCACCGTGCCGCTGTCTCCCGCGCCGATGGTGGCATAGGTGTGATCGACCTCCGGAATAACCCTGACGGCGGCCAGCACGGCATTCATGCGATCTTCGCTCTCCACGATGGAAGCGTCCGGCGCCGTTTTGAAGGAAATCTGGAACTCCCCCTTGTCCTCCGGGGCCATGAATGAAGACTCCAGCGTGCCGAAGATCATGATTCCGGCGATAAAGGCGGCAGAGGCCAGCGCCATGACGCTTTTGCGGTGGTCCAGAGCCCAGGCGATGGCTCCCCGGTAACGGTCGGCAGTTCTGTCAAACCAGGAATTGAAGGTTTCCAGATAGCGGGCTATGCCGCTCCGCTTCCCCTGCAGATGGATTGAGGGGTCGTGCCAGCGGGAGGAAAGCATCGGATCAAGGGTGAACGAAACAAACAGCGACACCAGCACGGCAAAGGCGACACTGATGCCGAACTGGTAGAAGAACCGCCCGACAATCCCCTTCATGAATGCCACCGGGACGAACACCGCGATGATCGACATGGAGGTGGCAAAAACCGCCAGCCCGATCTCCGACGTACCGAAGCGGGCCGCTTCCATATGGTCCTTCCCCATCTCCAGATGCCGGACGATATTCTCCCGGACAACGATGGCATCGTCGATCAGCATGCCGATAGCCAGGGAAAGTGCCATCAGGGTCATGACATTGAGCGTCATGCCGAGCGCGTTCATGACGATAAATGAGGAGATGACCGAAATCGGCAGGGTCACGCCGGTAATCACCGTCGAACGCCAGGAGTTGATAAAGCAGAAAACGATCAGCACCGTCAGGATGCCGCCGATGAGCAGGGTCTGCTTGACATCGGACAGCGACTCGCGCGTCATGATCGAACCGTCGCGCACCAGGGACAGGGTTACTCCGGACGGGAGTTCCCCCTGCAGTTTGCCCATAACCTTTTTGACCGTATCCACCAGTTCAACCTGGTTGCCGCCCGACTGCTTGTATATGTCGAGACCGATGGCCGGCCGGCCGTTCACCAGGGCCAGTTCCCGTTTTTCTTCAACGCCGTCACCCACCTGGGCCACCTCGCCCAGGGTAATCGGGCGACCGTTCCTCTGGGCCACGGTCATCCGGCGGTACTGGTCGACCCGGTCCGGTTTCCCCTCTATCCGGAGCGGATATTCCGCTGTTCCCCGGGTGATACGCCCCAGCGGGGTGTTGGTGTTTTCGGAACGGATACCGGCAACGACATCGTTAACCCCGAGCCTGAGCGCATCGAGACGGGCCGGGTCGAGATCGATGGTAACCTCCCGCTTCTGCCCACCCACCATATCCACCTTGCCGACGCCAACCACGCTCTCGAAACGCTTCTTGATCCTCTTTTCCACCAGCGTTGTCAGTTCCCGCTGCGACAACAGGGTGGACTCAACCGCCAGCGCCGCAATCGGCGAGGCGTTGAAATCCAGTTTCTGGATAATCGGCTCTTCTATGGACGCGGGAAGATTTCCCCGTACTGAGGAGATCTTGGCCCGTACCTCCTGAGCCGCATCGTTTACCTTCTCCTCCAGACGGAATTCCACAACGACCGTTGACACCCCTTCGCGGGAGGTGGAGAACACATGCTTTACCCCGGCAATTTCGTTGACCGCCTCCTCGATACGCCGCGAAACCTCCCGCTCCACCGTTTCCGGCGAAGCGCCGGCAAAGGCAGTGACAACAGAAACAACCGGGAACTCAACATTGGGGAACATCTCTACGGAAAGGCGGCGATAGGAAAAGATGCCGAGAATAACCAGCGCCAGAATCATGACTGTGGCAAAAATGGGGCGTTTTATGGAGGTGTTGGAAAGAATCATGCTGTTTCCTTTGTCCGGCAAAAAGCTGTGGTGCCCGGCTGGATTGCTGTTGAAATCAACCAGCTCACGTCGCCACAGCTCACTTCCCGGTAGCCGCCGGACCAGCCGGGGTCGCCGCGACCTTTTCGCCGTCCTGCAGGTTGAAGCCGCCCCGGACCACATACTGCTCGCCCGGCTTGAGCCCCGCCACAATCTCCACCATGTCGCCGTTCACAACGCCGCTCAGTACCTCCCGCCTGCGGGCTGTGCCGTTTTCCACGATGAACAGGTTTCCTTTCTTCGCCTGTATGTCCAGAGACGCAAGCGCACTGCGCGGCACCTGCAGAACTTCTGAACGGGCCCCGGTAACAATGCGCCCCTTGACGAAGAGCCCCCCCTTGAGCTGTTCCGGTACGTTACGCACTTCGGCGACAACTTTGAGCGAACGGTCCGCCGGAGAAAGCTCCGGGTTGATATATTTAACCGTACCGGTGAAGGTGCGCCCCGCCGGGGAATCGACCATAAACTCCAGGGCCTGACCGACCTTGACCCGTCCGGAATCCACCGACGGAACAGTAACGGTCAGGTTGAGCAGCCGGTTGTCCACGATCCGGAAAATCGGTTTGGCCGCCGCCGCGTCGCTGGCCAGGTCACCGACATTGACCTCACGCAGGGCGACAATACCGTCAAACGGTGCCACTACCAGCCCCTTTGCCTGACGGGCCACCCCCTGACGGCGCTCCTCTTCAGAGACGGTAATCTGGGCAGCCGCAACGCCGACCCGTGCCCGGGCCGCCTCTGTTTCACTCCGGGCGTCATCAACTGCCAGTTGAGTCGCCAGGCCGGATTCTTTCAGCTTGAGGACGCGGGCCAGTTCACGGTCGGCACGGTTGGCTGCCACCTGCGCCTGCGCCAGATTCGCCCTGGCCGAAGCGATCTCCGCTTCGGCCCGTTTGACCTGTGCTTCGGTTTCGGCAACATCGATGCGTACCAGCGGCTGCCCCTTCCGGACATGAACCCATTCCGATACCATAACCTCTCTGACCAGCCCCGGAATCTGGGTTTTCACATCAACCGAAAACTTCGGTTCCAGGCTGCCGGTCACCTGAATGCCGTCCGATACTCCCGAGACCGCTGCAGCCCGCAGTTCCACTGCCACCGGAGGTTTGGCTGTCACCGCTTTCTTTTCTGCATCACTCCTGCTGCAGGCGGTGATGCCCGACAATGCCGCTGCCGCTACAATCAGTGCCGCTATTCGCTTCATCTGAAGCTCCTTGTTCACCTACACATCAAGATGTTCATGCAGTTCGTTCCGTCAGCCGTTGCAACCGGCGATGGCAACCGCCTGGCGAAGGAACCGTTCCACCTGATCCTGGCTTCCCGCCTCACTGTACAGGCGCAGGACCGGTTCGGTCCCGGAGGGGCGGATCAGCAGCCAGTCGCCGCTTTCAAAGATGAATTTGAAACCGTCACTGAAATTTGTCGCCGTCACCCGCTGACCATCGATAGCCGTCGGTGAATTTGCGCGCAGGCGCCCGATCAGCTGTTCTTTGGCAGCATCTTCAATGCGGCGGTCAATCCGCTGATAATAGAAATGTCCGATTTCGTCCATTGTCTCATCAAGCAGCTGCCGCAGCCCTTTGCCGCTGACCGCGACCGCTTCCAGCAGCAGCAGCCCGAGCAGGATCCCGTCCCGTTCCGGAATGTGCCCCTTCACCCCCAGCCCGCCGGACTCCTCACCCCCCATGAGAACATCGCGCTCCAGCATCAGTGCGCAGATATGCTTGAATCCGATCGGCGTTTCAAAGAGCTCCAGGCCGAATTTTTCCGCCAGCAGGTCCACCATACGGGTTGTTGACACCGTCTTGACCACCGCACCGGTCAGTTTTTTGTACTCGATCAGATGGCGGAGAACGACGGTGAAGATACAATGGGAGGAGAAAAAATCGCCGTTTTCATCGACTGCGCCGATTCGGTCGGCATCGCCGTCCAGTGCCAGCCCGACCCGGTATTTGCCGCTTTTCAGCAGAGCAGATAATTCCTGAAGATTCTGGCCGATCGGCTCGGGCGGCAGACCGCCGAACGAGGGGTTTTCAATGTTGTGAATTTCGTCAACGCCCGGGAGGAGGCGGGGGATGAAACCGCTGCCGGCTCCATACATCGGATCAACCACCGCGCTGATGCCCGCTTTTGCGATCAGATCAAGGTCAACATAGCGGCTGAGCTGATGAAAATACCCCTCACTCGGGTCAAACAGCTCTACCATGCCGTTTCTCAGCGCTTCATCGTATGGCACGGCAATGATCCGTCGGCCGTTTTCCCTGTTGTACCGCACAATTTCTTCAAGAATTCCGGTTGTCTCGGGGAGAGCTGAACCACCAAAGGCTTCTTTAATCTTGAAGCCGTTATACTCCGGCGGGTTATGGCTTGCGGTTATCATCACCCCCGCACCGGCACCGTACTGGCGCACCGCCCATGAAACCGCCGGGGTCGGAGCATACTCTTCCGTCAAACGCACGCGGATGCTGTTACCGGCGGCAATTTCCGCCACCCGCCGGGCAAAATCCCGCGACATGAAACGGCGGTCATACCCGATTATCAACCCCTTGTTCCCCAAACCTTCCCGGTTCAGATAATCCATGGTGGCCTGAGCCACCCAGGAAAGATTTTCGAAGGTAAAATCCCGGGCAATAACCCCCCGCCAACCATCAGTTCCGAATTTGATCTGCATTGTCCCTCCGTAATAAGTGCATTCAGTATGTGCGATTTATTTCACTGATACAGACCAGCAGTGACTGAAATTTTCATAGCATGCTCAGTTTGGGTATTCATAGGTCGTATAAGTCCCATAGGACGTATACCTTCAACAGTTGTAGTTATTCGGAAACTGCCGGGGCGGGATTGCTTTGTTGTTACTTTATCAGCTGATTCAGTTCAAAAATCGGCAGCAGCACTGCCAGCACAACGATGCCAACCGCGAGCCCCATTGCCAGAACCAGCAGCGGTTCCATCAAACCCATCAAACGGGTCAAGCGGGCACTGAATTCACGTTCATAGGCGACACCGGCTTTTACCAGCATGACATCGAGGTTGCCGCTTTTCTCGCCGACTCCTGCCAGATGCACCAGAAGCGGCGGAAACAGCGGACTTTTTTTCAAACTTCCGGAGAGGCTGCCGCCTTGCGCAACATCTTCCATAACGCCCCGCAAAAACGTGCGGTAGACCCGGTTGACAACAACCTCGCCGGTGATCTCCAGAGCTTTCATGATCGGGACCCCGCTGGAAAGCAGCAGGCCGAGGACCCGGGCGAAGCGGGAGAGTATCAGATGCTGCACCATCCCTCCGGCCATGGGCAGCTGAAGCAGCAGGGCATCGCGTTTGAGGCGGAGATGGTCGCGCTTCATGGCGGCACGGTAAAGGGGGACCGAGGCGATCATCAGGGAGGCGGGAATCCACCAGTACCCCTGCAGAAAATGGCTGAGTTTGATCAGGATAATGGTGATGAGCGGCAGGGCGGCTTTACTGTCTTCAAAAATGGTTACGATGCGGGGAATGACGACTGTCAGCAGGAACAGCATAACCCCGCCGCCAACCAGCACCATCAGAATCGGATAGGCCAGAGCAGAGGTCACCTTGCTGCGCACCTGTTCCTGCTCCTCAAGAAAATCCGCAAGCCGTTCCAGCACGGCATCCAGGGCACCCCCGGCTTCGCCGGCCGCCACCATGCTGACATAACTTTCGCCAAAGATATCAGGTTCCGCCGCCAGCGCCCGCGACAGGGAGGCCCCCTCGGCGATGCGCTCTTTTACCCGGACAAGAGCCTGACGGAGCGGCCCGCTCTCTTCCTGCTCGCAGAGCGAACCCATCGCTTCAAAGAGCGGTACGGATGACGCGACCAGCGTGGCAAGGCGGCGGGTGAAGAGCGACAGTTCGCCGGTCGGCACCCCGCGCCGGAAGGAAAACCGCCGGGAGCGATCCTCTACTCCCCCCTCTTCCGTGACTTCACGCGTCAGCAGCCCCTTCCCTTTGAGCTGTTGCGTGGCCTGCCGTTCGGAATCGGCCTCAATTGTGCCGGAGACCGAAGAGCCGGTGGCGCTGTAGGCTTTATACCGGAACGTCGGCATAATCTTCCTGGGTAACGCGCAGGACCTCTTCAATGGTGGTGATCCCTGCGGCGGCCCTGGCTATGCCGTCGTCGCGCAAGGTTTTCATGCCATGGGCGACCGCATATTCCTTGATCTCCCCGGCATGTGCGCGGCGGATGATCATGGAACAGAGCTCCTGGTCGATCGGCATGATTTCATAGATGGCGGTTCGCCCCAGAGTACCGAGACCGAAGCAGGCATCGCACCCCCGACCGCGATACAGTCTTTCAGGCAGGGTGATACCGGCGTACTGTTCTACCGGACGGTACTCCTCACGGCACTGGGGACAAATTACCCGCACCAGACGCTGGGCAACCACGGCTGACAGCGATGATGCGATCATAAACGGCTCAATGCCCATGTCCACCAGGCGGGTCACGGCGGTGGCAGCATCATTGGTATGTAGAGTTGAAAGAACGAGATGCCCGGTTAAACTGGCCTGAATGGCGATTTCTGCCGTTTCGGCGTCGCGGATCTCGCCGACCATGATGATATCCGGGTCCTGGCGAAGAATGGAGCGGAGACCACCGGCGAAGGTCAGATCGATTTTCGGATTGACCTGGATCTGGCCGATACCCCTGATCTGGTATTCAATCGGGTCTTCAATGGTGATGATATTCTTTTCGCTGGAATTGACCTTGTTCAGTGCGGCGTAAAGCGTCGTGGACTTTCCGCTTCCGGTCGGGCCGGTTACCAGGATAATGCCGCTCGTCCGCTCAAGCATCCGCTCCAGCGTCCGTACGCCATGTTCCCCCAGGCCGATATCAGCCAGTGACAGGACACCCTTCTTCTTGTCGAGAAGCCGCAGCACGGCCCGCTCACCATAATAGGTCGGGATAATCGAAACACGGATATCGACATCGCGACCGGCAACCCGCACCCGGATACGGCCATCCTGAGGCAGACGTTTTTCGGCAATATTGAGGCCGGCCATGATTTTGACACGTGAAATCAGGGCATCCTGGATAATTTTGGGGGGAGACAGTTTTTCGTAGAGGATGCCGTCGATACGGAAACGGACCAGAAGATCCTGCTCATAGGGTTCAATGTGGACGTCACTGACCCGCTCTTTAACCGCTTCCGAGAGAATCGAATTCAGCAGGCGAATCACCGGAGCTTCATCGGTCAGGTCAAGCAGATCCGTGGGGTTGTTCAGCTCAGTGGCAACCGTGGAGAGATCATCCCCCTGCAGTTCCTGCAGCACTTCGCGGGCTGTCCCGGATACCCCGGCGTAGACGTTATTGATGAGATCCGCCAGAATCGGCAGAGGAACCAGCACCGTTTCGATTGGGCGGCCGAACAGCAGCCGCAGTTCGTCACAATGAAGCAGACCGGCGGCGTTAGCAACGGCAACCGCGATAACGCCGTCGACTTCGCGCAGCGGCAGAATGGCGTTAGCCCGGGCAAACGCCAGAGGGAGGCGGTCCAGCAGAACCGTATCTACCTCATCAGCCGTGAGTTCTTGCCGGAAGTGTATGCCAAGGCGGCCGGCAACAAGCTCCAGCTGATCAGGTGCGTTTACGCTGTTCGGGCTCATTTGCCTGAAATCTCTTTCTGCACGTTCACCGATTCAGTCGGTTTTGATGAATCGCCGAACGTTGTGCGCTGGTTTCGCGTCATTTCCGCCAGATCTCCGGCATCCTTAATAATGTGCGGTGTCAGAAGAATCATCAGGTTGGTTTTGCTGCGCGACTTGGATTTGGACTTGAACAGCCACCCGAGCAGCGGAATATCGCCAAGAAACGGTACCTTGGTGACCGTTTCATTTTCGCTATCCTGGATCAGCCCGCCGATCACGACCGTTTCCTTATCCTTGACCACAATGCTGGTCTTGGCCGAACGTTTTGTTGTGACCAGGTCAATCGCCTGCCCTTTGCTGTCCTTGACCTGCGAAATTTCCTGGTTGATATCCAGACGGATATAGTCGCCTTCGCTGATCTGGGGCTTGATTTTCAGGTTGATGCCGATATCCTTCCGCTCAACAGACGTTGTCGTGGCGCCAAGAGTGGTCTGCGTTGTGCCTCCGGAGAACGGCACGTTTTCGCCCACATTGATTTCCGCCTCCTTGTTGTCGGAGGTAAGGATATTAGGGGTAGAGAGGATGTTGAGGAGCCCTTTCGAGTCGAGCGCCTTGAGCACCGCCGTCACGTTAAGGGGGCTGGCAACGATGTCAGGGGTCAGTTTGCCCCCAGCGGCAAGAATGGTGCCGATCGTGCCAAGGGTTCCGAGCGGGTCATACATACCGGCCACAGTAAGGTTGTTGACAGGACTGGCCCCGCCGATCAACCCGGTCTGCAAGCCGAACTCATGGGATTTATCAAGTGCCACCTCAGCGATCAGTACCTGGACAAACACCTGTTTGCTGCGGCGGTCCAGCTTTTTTATGACTTGGACAAGGTTGTTGTAATCGGTGGGTGAGGCCATGATTACCAGTGAATTTGACCCCTTGTCAGCGGTAATGGTGACTTTGCCGCTGTCAAACGGGGATGCTTGCGCGCCCCCCTGGGGAGTTGCCTGGGCGGTGATTCCCTTGACAACGCCGTCCAGCACCTTTGCCATCTCGGTCGCATCGGTATTTTCCAGATAATAGACGTTGACCTTGCTGTTTACTTCGGGTGGAACAACATCCAATTTTACCAGCAGTTCGCGAATCGCTTTTTTGGTCGTCTCATTACCGGAAATCAGCAGGGCATTCAGGCGTTGATCCGCCAGAACAATTGCACTGTTCCCTATGCCACCGGAAGTGGCTGTCGCCGCCGGCTGCCCGGCAGCTTTGTTCTCGGAGCCGGCCAGCCACTGGCGCACTGTTGCGGCAGCACTTTCAGCTGAAGCGCTCTTCAGATAAACGACCTCCAGCCCTTCGCGAATACGTTCGGAGTCGATTGCCTGCAGAAGCTCATGGAGTTTGCGGACGTTGATGGACGAATCAACCATCAGAAGCATATTACCGGGGCCGAAGGCGGAGAGATGCCCATCCTTGGAAATCATCGGCTGCAGAAAAGCCACCGCTTCCTGGGCGGTGATATATTCGAGCTTGGTTACCTGGGCAACGTAGCTTTCGTTGACCGGAGCCTGTTCCCCTTTCGGCAGCAGCTTGAAGCCTGATTGTTTGGCCGTGGCAGACGGGACGATTTTAGCGACCTTGCCGCTCTGCACTACGGTGAAACCTTTTAGCTCCATTACGGAGGTAAAAACATTGTACGCTTCTTCAATGGAAAGCTTTGACGGGGAATATACCGATATCTTCCCCTTGACCCGTTCGTCGAGAATAAAGTTATTACCGGTCAGGTCACTGATGAACTTCACCATGGTGGAGATATCAACCTCGTTGAAGTTAAGCACAACACCTTTGGCGGCGGCCAGAGCCGGCGGGGCAAAGAGTGCGCCCATCAATACAAGGGTGCAAAGTGAACGTAGCAGGTATTGTTTCAAGTGTGCCTCCAGATTGTTACGTAAATAGACCGGACTTCGACTCCTCAGACAACACATCTACCATTCCCTGAGCGGAGCCGGAGGGAGTAGTTCACCGGATATCATAATTGAATGTCTGCGGCTGTCCGTCGCGGATAATATCCAGCTTCAGCCGGCTCTGCCCCTTAAGGGCGATGAACGACTGCAGCGCTTTATCCGGCGAATCCATGGGAAAATCGTTCAGGCGTAACAGGACGTCGCCGTTTTTTATGCCGATCATTGCGAATACGCCGCCCGGTTTTACCTCCGACGCCCGGAATCCTTCAGCCTTGCCATCCTTCTGGCTGGGGAGGAGGCGGGCATCACTCATTGCCTGGGCCGGATTATCCAGTGCTGCATTTAAAGCCCGTTGATCGATGACAAAACTGCCCGCCCCGGTGCTGGCAACAGCCGCCCCCGGACGCACTGTTGCCGATGCCGCCGGTGCGGGGGGAGCCACCGGGGGGGGGGCCATGGGGGTCAACAGCTCGACTTTTTTATTATTGATCACAATAAAAGCCCGTTCCCTGCCGACCTCCGCCAGACGTCCGGCGTCAAAAACCATATCGCCCAGCCGGAACACCCTCTCTTCCTGCTTTGTCGTGTGGCGCACCAGCGCAAAGGTATCCCGGAACGCCCCGACAACCGTGCCGAGCAGCATCAGGTCGGAGGGAGCGGTCACCGGGGCGGCCTGCGCTGCTGCCGGAGCGTTTGTAATGGGGGTCAATGGGCCCTGGGCCCCCTTGCCGAACAGCCCGTTCGTAAGGATCGGGGCGTAAAATGACAGATCTTCCGTGCGTTGGGGTGCGGAGGCAGGAGCCCCGGCAGCCGTATCCCCTTTGGGCAGAAGGACTTTCCCGAGACCCTGGGAGAGGCGTCCCGTGACAACATCCGCCAGCAGGGCAATGATAACGATTCCGAGAAGAATATTTATAATGGTGACAGTACGTGACATAAGACCTGGAAAACAATGTTGAATTTTGAATTTTGGATGTTAGATGTTGAATTTCTGATTCTGATTTCGATTCTGAGTCTAATTCAGAATCCAGAATTCAAAATTCAAAATTGACTCTTTATCTCCCCGCTAAACACTTCCACCGCCGGTCCGGTCATGTAAATACAGCCGTCATCAGCCCATTCCATTTCCAGATCACCACCGGACAGATGATTGAGAATCCGTTTTTCCGTCAAACCGTTCAGCACGCAGGCGGCCGTCACTGCGCTGGAGCCGGTGCCGCAGGCCAGGGTTTCACCGGCGCCCCGTTCCCAGGTACGCTGACGGATTTCCGTCCGCGAAATGATCTGGATGAACTCCACGTTGGTGCGGCGCGGAAACAGTGCACTGTTTTCAATCAGCGGACCGTAGGTTGCAACCGGAAAATTTTCAACATCGTCGACAAAAATGACGCAGTGCGGGTTGCCCATTGAAGCGCAGGTTATGCTAAAGGTACGGTCCAGAACAGTCAATTCTTCAGCAACCACCTGTGCCGCGGGATCTCCGGTCATGGGAATTTCAGCTCGGGTCAGGCGCGGCGGTCCCATGTTGACCCGGACCTTTTCCACCGTACCGTCGGTACCGGTGAAAAGCTGCAGCGTCAGGATGCCGGCGCCGGTTTCGGCGGTAATTTCGGTCTTGGTCACGATACCATGATCGTAGGCGTATTTGGCGACGCAGCGGATACCGTTGCCGCACATCTCTGATTCGGAACCGTCGGAGTTGAACATCCGCATCCGTACATCGGCACACTCGGACGGCATGATCAGGATCAACCCGTCCGAGCCTATCCCGAAATTGCGGTTTGAGACCCGTATTGCCGTCCCCTGAGGGTCGCTGACCGTCTCCTCAAAGCAGTTCACATACACATAGTCATTCCCGGCACCCTGCATCTTGGTAAATTTCATCGTACTGGTATCCCCTTGCGCGTTAAAATCGGCTTCGCAACATAGCAAAAACAGAGCGGGGTAACAAGTAGTTTAATCTATCTTTTCAAGGGAAAAGGCTTCGATTGCCAAGTCACTGTCGAGCGGTTATACTCCCGCCCGTCGAAACCATTTTATTGAGAAGGAATACCGCCATGATCAAATCTTTCCAGAACATCCATCCTACTATCGACCCGAGCGCTTTTGTCGCCGAAACCGCGGTCATTATCGGTGACGTACAGATGGGGGAGCAATCAAGTGTCTGGTACAACTGTGTGGTTCGCGGTGACGTCAACAGTATCCGCATCGGCGCCCGGAGCAACGTACAGGACCTTTCCATGCTGCATGTCACCCACAAAAAGCATGCCGATGACCCGGGGGCACCGTTGATCATCGGTGATGACGTCACCATCGGACACAGCGTAACCCTGCACGGCTGCACCCTCCAGGACGGCTGCTTTATCGGCATGCAGGCCATGGTAATGGATCATGCCGTTGTCGGCGAAGGGGCACTGGTCGGGGCGCGAGCTCTCGTGACGGAAGGGACGGTCATTTTGCCCCATACCCTCTGGGTGGGTGCACCGGCCAAATACAAGCGCGACCTGACTCCGGATGAGGTGGCGTGGCTGCAGAAGTCCGCAGGCAACTATGTGAAATATGCGCTGCAGTATATCAATGACTGAGCCGGGACCGAAGCCGTGAACTGGCTCTCCCATATCGGCAAGCAGGCGTCACGCTTTGCCTCTTTGGAGCTGTTCCGTTACATCGGTCCCGGTTTCTTTGTCACGGTCGGCTTCATCGACCCGGGCAACTGGGTCACCAACGTGGCCGCCGGCTCACAGTTCGGCTACAAACTCCTCTGGGTAGTGACTCTCGCCACGGTTATCCTGATTATCGTTCAGCATAACGCCGCCCACCTGGGGATTGTTACCGGTCTCTGCCTTTCGGAAGCGGCGTCAAAATTTTTCCGGCCGTGGCAGCGGGTCTTCATGCTCGGCAGCGCCATGATCGCCTGCATTGCCACCGCTCTGGCAGAGCTGCTTGGCGCGGCCATCGGCCTCAACATGCTGACCGGTCTGCCGCTGATTGCCGGAGCGGTTCTGTCGGCCTGCTTCTCGGCCTGGATGCTCTTCTCGAAAAATTACCGGCGTCTTGAAAAATGGATTATGGGGTTTGTCTCTCTGATCGGACTGGCCTTTATCTTTGAGATTTGGCTGGCAGATGTCTCGTGGATACAGACATCCCTCGCCTGGGTTACGCCAACCTTTCCGGTCGGGGCGCTGACGGTTGTAATGGCGGTTTTGGGAGCGGTGGTCATGCCGCACAACATCTTCCTCCATTCAGAGGTCATCCAGAGCCGCCAGTGGAATGAACAGGGTGATGACGTCATCCGGAAACAGCTGAAATATGAATTCCTGGATACGCTGACCGGGATGGGCATCGGCTGGGCGATCAACAGCGCCATGATCATCATGGCCGCCGCCATATTTTACAAAAACGGGGTAGTTATTGATAACCTGCCTCAGGTCGCCGTGACACTGGAGCCGATCTTCGGCAGGGCATCAGCAATTATTTTCGCACTTGGATTGCTGTTTGCCGGCCTTGCCTCCTCCGTTACCGCCGCCATGGCCGGAGGGAGCGTGTTTGCCGGAATTTTCATCGAACCTTTCGATATCAATGACCCCCATTCCCGTATCGGGCTCGGTATCACGCTGACCGGTGCTCTGGCAGCCATTATGCTGCTGCCGGATCCATTCAAGGGAATTCTCTGGAGCCAGGTGGCCCTGTCGCTCCAGCTCCCGCTGACGGTTATCCCGCTGATAGTGCTGACCTCGTCGCGCACCGTGATGGGCGAATATGCCAACAGCCGCCTGGGGGCTGCCGTGCTCTGGACCGTGGGGCTGGTCGTTATCGGTCTGAACATAGCCTTACTTGCTGATTTGCTGCTGTAACACCCTTTTCCCGGTACAACTGTTTTGAAATCAACCTTGCCCGCGTACTCTGATTCTGATAGTTTCGGGCAAAAATGTGAAGGTTACCCAGCATGAAAATCACCATTTTGGGGAGTGGCACCTCAACCGGAGTGCCGATGGTCGGCTGCAGCTGCCCGGTCTGCACATCAGACAACCCCCGGGACACCCGCACACGCGCATCGCTTCTGCTCAGCTACGACGATCACGCCGTCCTGATTGATACGTCCACCGATTTGCGGGAGCAGGCGCTGCGTCACCAGATCAGACGTATCGATGCCGTTCTTTTCACTCACGCCCACGCTGACCATGTCAACGGCATCGATGATCTGCGCGGATTTCATTTTCTGCACAAGGAGATTATCCCCTGTTTTGCCTCCCAGGAAACGCTCAAAACGTTGAAGAGCGGGTTCAGCTACATATTCAACGAGCATGAGGGTTCCGGTTACTCACCGCTGCTGGCACCCCATGAGGTGAACGGGCCAGTGGAACTGTTCGGCCGGACCATCACCCCGATACCGCTGCAGCATGGGAGGAGTTCGTCACTTGGCTACCGGATCGGGAATGCGGCATACCTTACCGACTGCAGCGCTATTCCGGCATCGTCGCTGGGGTTGCTGCACGGACTGGAGCTGCTGATTATCGACGGCCTGCGCTGGGCCGAACACCCGTTTCACTTCAATATTGATGGTGCAATTGCCGCCGCATACCGGTTACACGCCCCCCGGACCATTCTGACCCATCTCACCCACCAGGTTGCGTACGCGGAGGAGGTCAGGCTGCCGCCCGGCTTCGAACTGGCATACGACGGCATGGAATTCGATCTGCAGCCATGACAGGGGGTACGGCAGATGCATAGGGACATCCGGCTGCACGGCATGATGGGAGACCAGACGGAGTATTTCGCCGTGGTGGCCGGCAACAATACGGACCAGCGCAGTCTCTTCAATATCGTGCAGGAGATGGACCAGCTGCGCATCTTTTCCCCCGGGAACGAGCTGATCATTTCACCCCGGGGCGTCAGCTACCAGGGTAACGGCGGCAGTTTCTGCGAATATATGTTCGGCGTTGACCAATCCTCTTCCGACCTTGCCAGGCCAGACGTCATAAACCGTCTGACCATGTACGGAGTGCGCACCGATGAGGCCGGCTCCGTCCTCTTCAGTGATGACACCTCCGGCTCTGCAACGTTCGATGCCATTTTTTTTGAGGGCAATGCGGTCTGCAACTATTTCTTTTTTGTCCACTCCGACCGGTTGCCGTACCCCCTGAAACAACAGCAGGAGGAACTGGTAAAGCGCCTCGGCAAAGCAATCAAACGTTCGGAAGCGGTCAGTGACGGGCAGGATGACGCACTGATTTCCGAACTGTTCCCGCTGTTACAGGATGAATCCTGCCAACTGTTCCTGGTCAAACTGATCAACCGCCCTCATCGCGAATATCGGGATCTTTTCCGCAGTTTCTATTTCAGAAACAAAAAAATTTCCGATGATGATTTTGCACGGCTGGTGAGCGTTGCGACAGCCCACAACATTGACCGATACCAGCAGGAACGCATCAGAATTGATGCCATGTACCGCAGCCCGGCCAACAGGAGAATCGTTGACGAATACCGCAACATCCTGCTGGCCTGCAACTCCAGGGGGGAGATCAGCAACCTCGACAATGCCCGCCTGACACGCCTGAAAACGCTGTCGGTCCGCAATAAAATTCCGGGGGCCCTGTTTTATACCCTGGATGAGATGTTGAAAAAGGGGCGCAATCTCAAAAACAGCCCTGAACAGGATTACATCGCCACAACCAGAGAAATTCTTGAGGGGATCTTTTTCCAGGAGATCGACATTGAGAGCCGCATAGACCGGGACGACATGCTTAAACTGATTCAAGCCAAAAAAAAATCGGTTGAGAACCGCGACCACGGCTTTGATCAGCTGATGCTGGATGCCGGGCGAGGGTGTGATGAAAAAATCCATAACGGCGCGGACTCATCACTGCTGGACGGCTTCTCCTACGTCATAACATACCTTGACCGTTTTGATTCCGTATCTAATTTGATAAGCCAGCTGGCTTTCATGGAAAATGCCCGGATAAATGAAGAGATGCTGCGCGGCCTCCTGGAGCATAAGGCTGCATTTGATAATCTGCACGATGGCTGTTTTCATGAACTGTTTATCCGGGAACTGCTCACTAACACCTATCTCGGCGGCTTCGGACGCCGCAAGGTGAAAAGCCTCATGGCAGGACTGGCGGCGATTGAAGCGCAGCTGTCAACCATCGAAGAGCTCCTTCTGGACCTGTCCCATATCGACCGGGAGGAGCGAACAGCCGTTGTCCTCCTTGAACACGTTCGTGACCGCATCCGGAATTTCTACTCCAGAGTCACAACAAAGGCGGACCGGGAAGCGTTACGGTGGGAAATTACCGAGGAGTTGAGAGCAAAGAAACTGATCAATACTGACATCGCCGATCAACTTTTTGACGATACTATTGTTACCATCAAGAAAGAGGCCTTGTACCTGCACACACTGCTGCCGCAGATTTTCGAGCAGTGCGACGTCGGGCTGCGGGAGGATTTTCTCGAAAACTCCGGCCTTGACCGGTTCTTTGTCGAAGAATTGGAGCGGGAGTATTGCGAAAAAAACGACATTGACGTCGAACATCTGCAGCAGATCCGAAAAGGGCTTACGTGAGAAATGCGGTCAACCATCTGCGCCTTGCTGTTCTAACCTTCTCAGCCAATCCACCATCCAGATCATAGAATCTCCAACAGTTTAAATCCCCTTGACCCCCATCGTCACCCGCGCTACATTGCTTTGTGTAGATTTTATACTCACACGTGTTCGTATAGCGAATATATCCAAGGGACATCATGCCGACCACATCCCGTTTCACCGATTTTCAGGGGGCAATCGCCGCTTACGGTAAAGAGAATCTCGGCGAGCTGCTCTATGCACTGGCCGAAAATGCCACGCAGCTGTCCGGCTGCGAGCAGGTCCGCATCTATCTGGAAGACCTGACACGCGGGACACTCACCTGTGCCCATGCCGTCGGTCCACTCGCCAAGGAGCTGCTGGAAACAAGTTTCCCGATTGTTTCGGCCACCGCGGTTGTCTCCAGCGTGTTTGTCAGCCAGTTGGCGCAGGACTTCAAACTCTCCAGGGCGGGCAAGAGTTCGCCCGATTACGACTATGCGGTCCGCTTCAGGTTCCGCTCCAGCTACATTATGCCGGTTGTCAGTCTGGGAAAATCCATCGGCGTACTTTGTATTGACCAGAATCTGTCTGGCGAACTGCCGGGGAACCGGGTCAAAATACTGTTGGCCAAGCTGGCGGGCCTGGTTGCCGCCCCCCTTGACCAGGCCAGAATTTACCACCAGCAGGTCCGTCTGGCCCGGCGGCTTGAGGAGTTCAAGGCGCGCGAAGCTGCCGGGATGATGGTCAGATCGGCGGTCAAACTCATTGAAAAGGTGTCCCTGGCGGCGGTACTTGTACCGACCCATCAGGACGGTGGCGCAGGTGTCCTGGAAAACCTTGCCAGCTTTTCGGCAGATGAACAGCTGAAGAAGAAATATGACCTGCTGGGGGTTCTTGATCTCCGCAAGGGGATGTCACTGATTTCAAACTATATTAACGATCAGGGCATTATCACCGATGAGCGCCTGTTGCAGCCGCTGTTTATCCCCGACCTGACACAGCACAATCTGCAGAAACGTGCCTTGACTGAATCCATGGAGCTCCGGTCACTCTACGTAGTCCCGCGCTTCAACCCGGAAACACGCAGGATAATCTGCCTGCTTAACTACTACTCCCACGATCTCTACCAGTTCAGCGATTTTGAAATGGGGCTGCTGCAGACCCACGCCGAAATGGTCGAGAAGGTCATCAGCGAGGTCGGGGGGGAGCATCTTGAAATCCGGGTTCTTTCTGAAATAAGCGACCTGCTGAACGAGCGGACCGAAAGCCTGCAGCCGTTTTTGACCAGGGTCCTCTCCAAGGCAACGGAGCTGATCGGTGCTGACACCGGCAGCATCGCTGTCGTAACGGAACGGGACGGCACACGATGGCTTGAGGTGGAGGATGAGTCCGGCGCGATTATCGGCGCCAAAAACAAGGAGTGGCTGAAAAAATATATACCGCCGCTTATGGTTGGCGGTAACGAGTTGCTGCGGGAGGATCGCAGTCTGACAGGATACGTCGCTTTTACCAAGCAGCCGAAGATCACTGCCAGAGTTGAAGCTGAAATGCAGGGGGATGGCTTTCACCGCTCCATGAGCGCTCTTCTGAAAAGTGAAATCGCCGTGCCGGTCATCTGCGATGATGAAGTTATTGCCGTTGTCTGCCTCAATTCACTGCAGTACGACTATTTCCGCGAAGAGCATCGCCGCATCCTGCAGATCATCGGTTCCCTGACGGCACGTCACATATCCGACCTGCAGCGAATCGAGCGCCTTCAGGGGGAGGTAAACCGCCTCACCACCGATGTTGCCTACAAAGACCCGCACGTTTCCTCATACCGGTTGGGCAACATCATCGGCAACAGCCGGAAATCCCAGGAGGTCGTTGATTTCATCAACACCGTCTCCCCCCCGCTCTTTAACCGGATTGTTTTCTGGTCACGCAACATCCTGCAGGAAGCGACCATCGGCCTTCCCTCAATTCTGGTCACCGGGCAGACCGGCTCCGGCAAGGAGTTCTTCTTCAACAATCTTTACAATAAACTGAATGAGCTGTACCGCCGGGATATTAATCCGAGCGGCGAACTACCGGTCAAGAAAACAAACATCGCCGCGTACTCCGGAGACCTGACGTACTCGGAACTGTTCGGCCATAAAAAAGGCGCGTTTACCGGGGCATACACCGACCGGCGCGGAATTCTTGAAGAGACTATCGGCGGTATCGTCTTTCTGGACGAAATTGGCGATGCCGATCCCAAAACCCAGGTGCAGCTGCTCCGCTTTCTCGACAATGGCGGTTTCATGCGTCTTGGTGACAGCACGGAACGCTTCAGCAGGGTTCTGCTCGTTGCAGCAACCAATAAGAATCTGGCCGACGAGATTGCAGCTGGCCGCTTCCGCGAAGATCTCTATCATCGTCTTTCGGAGCTGGCCATTCGCCTCCCCTCACTCAACGAGCGGCGCGAAGACATCCCCGACCTGTCGGTCCATTTTCTCGGCAAGCTGTACCGCACCTACCGCGCCGAGGGGGAAACACATGATAAACCGCCCTATCTGGCCAAGGACGCCAAGGAGATCCTCACGCGCCACAGCTACATGGGCAACATCCGCGAGCTGCGCAGTATTCTGCTGCGGGCACTTTTTTTCAGACGCAAAAGCGTCATTACGGGCGAAGCAATCACCCAGGCCATCGCAGGCACCGGGCGGCTGGAGGCGCGTTCACAGCAATCGGCTGCCCAGGATCTGGACCGACGGAGAGCGGATGAACTGGTCGCTAAAATTGCTGCAGGGGGAGATTTCTGGGGCGATATTTACGAACCGTTTTCGCGCAATGACATTTCACGGGAAACAGTGCGCCAGGTCATTGAAAAAGCACGGGCACAGGCCGGAAAAACCTTGCCGGCAGTGGCGCGCTACCTGAATGTTTTTCCGGAGGGCATGGAGAAGGAAGAAAAGCAGCGGCAGTTGTTCCGCTTCAAGAATTTTTTATACAAGACGGTCAGGATCGGTTAGCGATCGCGTCGGTACAAGCCGGCAACAAAACTGCCTCGCCGGAGATTAGCGGCGGGGCAGTTTTGTTATGTTCATACGAGACAGCATTTCACATACTTAATACAAGATTGAGGTGCAAAAAGGGACATCACCTGTAGACAATAAATACCCGTTTAGCAGGTTATGCAGTAAAACAGCTGACCTATCCCCTGTATCCCGTTATTTGCAACAGTTGCAACGTAATGTTACACGGCGTCGATTAAGCGTTTCTGCCTGCTGTTCAGGCGATTGAGCGCGTGGATATACGCCTTGGCGGAAGCGACGATAATATCAGTCGAGGCACCCTTGCCGACAACAGTGTGTTTCCCTTCACTTACCCGGACAGTTACCTCACCCTGGGCATCGGTGCCGCCGGTAATAGAGCCGACGTTGTACTGCGTCAGCTTTGACTTGGATTTGGTTAGCTTCTTGATAGCCTTGAATGTGGAGTCAACCGGCCCGTCGCCAAGCTCGGCAGTCCGCACCGTAACACCGTTGACTTCCATCTGGACCGTTGCCGTTGCCACGGCAAATGAACCGCAGGTAACGGTGACATGATCCAGTTTGTACAGATCCTCCTCGCGGGCCTCATCGGAAACGATGGCGTCCAGATCTTCATCAAAGACCTCTTTCTTCAGGTCGGCGAGGCCCTTGAACCGGTCAAAAGCGCGGTTCAGCTTTACATCGTCCAGATCGTGCCCCAACTCCTCCAACCGCTTTTTAAAGGCATGGCGACCGGAATGTTTACCCAGTACCAGCGCACTGGCCAGAAGTCCGACTGATTCAGGGGTCATGATTTCATAAGTGGTTTTTTCCATCATCATACCGTGCTGATGGATACCGGCCTCGTGGGCAAAAGCGTTTGCCCCGACAATCGACTTATTCGGCTGTACCCCGATACCGGTAACCGCCGTCAATAAACGGCTGGCCGGCGTAAGCTGCTCTGTCACCACATTGGTCGCAAACGGGAGGATGTCGCGTCTGGTTTTTAAAATCATGACAAATTCTTCCAGCGAACAGTTTCCAGCCCGCTCACCGATGCCGTTGATCGTGCACTCAACCTGGCCTGCACCGGCCTGAATTGCAGCAACCGAGTTGGCCACCGAAAGGCCCAGATCGTTATGGCAGTGCACCGAAATAATAGCTTTATCAATATTTGGCACATTGTCTTTGAGATATTTTATGATGTTGAAATATTCGAACGGGATCGTGTAACCGACCGTATCCGGAATATTGACTGTTGTTGCGCCGGCGGCAATAACTGCCTCTACCACTTCAGCAAGGAACGGCAAGCGGGTGCGGACCGCATCCTCGCAGGAGAATTCAACATTGGCAGTATAGGAGGCGGCGCGTTTAACCGCCTTGACCGCAGAAGCAAGAACTTTTGCAGGCTCCATCTGCAGCTTGTACTTCATATGGATGTCGGACGTCGCGATAAACGTATGGATGCGGCCCTTTTCACCGGCGTATTTCAGGGCTTCCCAGGCACGGTCGATGTCTTTTTCGCTTGAACGGCACAGCCCGGCTATTTCAGGGCCTTTGATCGTCTGGGCAATTTTTTTCACCGCCTCAAAGTCACCATCAGACGCAATCGGAAAACCGGCTTCGATCACATCCACATTCAGTTTCTGCAACTGGCGGGCGATCCGCAGTTTTTCCTCGATATTCATGCTGTTGCCCGGTGCCTGCTCCCCATCCCGCAACGTCGTATCAAAGATTCTGATTATCTGCCGGCCATCGTTTTTCACTCCCTTTGCCATTGTCTGTACCCCTTTCCCTGTCCTTAGACGATATTTTTCACCTGCATTGAATCAGTTTAAGCGCATAAAAAAAACCTCTACCCCATATTTGGGGCAGAGGTTTTGAACCATCCGCGGTACCACCCAATTCACCCGGTTACCTCCCGGGCCTTCAACGCCTTTAACGCAGGCTCACGACTCTGACTACCTGTCACCAGAGCGGCTCCAAGGCGAGTTCACCACAATGCTTACCGGTTCGCACCACCCACCGGCTCTCTGAAAAGCATGTAACTGGCTACTACTCCTCTTCATCGCCTTTACTATTTGCGGCATAGTAGAAAATCTATCTACGTAAAGTCAAGAAGTTTTGAATATTTCCGTTATTTCGAGTGTTTGGCCAGGTATGAAGCAACGCCCTCAGCGGTCGGCTTCATTGCTTCCTCACCCTGTTTCCAGTTGGCTGGACAGACTTCACCGTGCGTCTCAACAAAATCCAGCGCATCAACCATGCGCAGCGCTTCTTCAACGTTGCGTCCCAGCGGCAGGTCGTTGATGACGGAGTGACGGACAACACCTTTTTTATCGATCAGGAACAGACCGCGCAGTGCAACAGAGCCGCCAAAGAGGATGCCGTATGATTTAGCGATCTCTTTATTCAGATCCTCAACGAGCGGATACTGGATACTGCCGATACCGCCATCTTCAATAGCGGTTTTTTTCCAGGCAAGGTGGGTAAATCTGGAGTCAACAGAAACGCCGATAAGTTCGCAGTTCTTGGCCTTGAATTCAGCAACTTTTTTGTTAAAGGCAAGAATTTCAGAAGGACAGACAAAGGTGAAGTCGAGGGGGTAGAAGAAAAGTACTACATATTTCCCTTTCAGTGCCGAAAGGGTAACAGTACCGAAGCTGTTGTCCGGCAGTACTGCATTGGCGGTGAAATCAGGGGCTGGCTGGGTTACAAGAGTGGTAAGACACATGATACGATCTCCTTTAGTTATCAAATTTACTGATTGCTATCTAATACCAGCCAATATGACGCTTGTCAATAGGATAAAAACGATCTTTTATTGTCTATCCCAGTTTTTTAGCCGGTGCCTCAGATCCCGCTGCAAATTCAGTAGTTCACTACCGAGACCCCCAGCCATACTGCTAACGGTGTTTATTTACATCTTATTTTTTAAAACAACCACTTCCTCCAGAGCTTTTACCAACGCCTTTTCGTCCTCAATAGATAATGAAGAACGGAGCAGTTTACCGTTGAATCTTTTCAACTCATCCACAACAGCATCGGAAATTGATTTGTGAACACGAAAGAAAATGGCTGAACTGGCCGGAGCCAGCAGGTCAGCAACACCTTTGACAAACTCGTCAGTAATGCCGATATGCTTGAGCACCTTAACAGTCTCTCCTACTGCGGCGCCGATGATCCCCCCGACAAGAAGGCCGGCAGGCCCGCCGACGACCATACCAAACAGGCTGCCCATGGCAGCGTCGCTCATGACAAGAAGGTTGCTGTGCTTTATTTTTATGGTGCCATCCTTTTTTCTCACCACAACAACGGCATCATCAAGGTTGATCTTGTGGATCTGCTGCATTTTCTCCAGGTCCAGAAGAACCTCATCCGCACTAAACTCACCCTTAAAGCCGACTGTAATCAACTCGCTCATAATCATACTCCTTACCGTCGTATTTGATTATCTCGTCTGATTGTCCGGCGTTTCCCGAAGAACGTCAACTACATAAATTCTTTGCTGCTCTGGCGCAGAAGAATCGCGGTAAAACAGAGCGACCGCGTACTGTATCATTTCACACCCTCAACCAGAATATCATCTCCATCCAGCTGAACCGGGAACGTTGCCAGGGTAAAATCCGGGTGTTCGGCGCACCTCCCGTCCGTCAGGCTGAAACGGTAGCCGTGGCGTGGGCATGAAATATAACCATCCTTGACGACCGCTGCGCTCATTGGACTCCCCTGATGGGGACATTCGTTCTCCACGGCGTAGATTTTCCCTTTAAGGTTCACCAGCAAAAGTTCCCTGCCGGCAACGGTGACAACCTTTTTCCCGAAACTGGGAACTTCACTGATTTTTGCAACCCGTTCCATACCATACTCCTTTTCGATTACATGAATGGTTGAACCTACCTGAAAAAAACCACCGCCGTCAATTTCTCTTGCTCTTCTGCACCATTTTTTTGCAGCGGTTAAAAATATTTTTGCGGCAGCCGTGCCTAATAAATAATCAGACGGGGGGCACAAATCGCCTTTACCTGATGCCGTTTAAAGGTACTTAGCAGCACAACTTACTATAATCGCGCAATAATTTGTTATTGGCACACTCTCTGCTGTTAAAAAACATGAAAATGCACTCCGACATTAGTACGAGTTTGTTGTGGCCAACAGCAGGTAGCTCAGGCAGAACGTGCCGCGATGGAACCAATGAAGTTTTCATCTGCTCATCGTTCAAGAAAACACATTTAAAAAAGGAGAAGTCAGACATGAAAAGTATAAAATCGTTAGTGATAGCAGTCGCAATTGTAGCACTTGCTTGTAGTTCTGCCATGGCAACCCCTTCAACACAGATCTGGATTCCATCAACTGATGCAAAAGATTTCAAGAATATACACATCGATATTGACAATTACGCACGTTTTTCTTCTCAGCCCGATGCCGGCACTAACATGTACAACGTAGGCCTCAGCGCCGGAGTCCTCCCGTTCGATAACCTCAAGCTGGAAGTTGGCGTAGACTTTCTCAAGCAGGACATTAAAGCGTATGACGATCACCCCCTCTATCTTAATGCCAAGCTGGCAACCCCCGAAGGCGCTTTCGATATCAAAGAGCTTCCGGCATTTGCCGTCGGCGCCTTTAATCTCGGCAACACCTCCGTGACCCAGCAGAACATTATCTATGGACTTGTCGCGAAAACGTTCCCGGTGGTTGGCCGTCTCTCCGTTGGCGCTTATAACGGTTCCGAGAAAACCCTTGGGGTGAAAAGCAACAACGGTATTATGGCTTCTCTGGATCGCAACATGCCGGAGATTTCCGATAAACTCTGGCTGGCGGTTGATTACATGAGCGGCAAAAACGTAAATAGTGAAATCAGCGTCGGCGGGGCCTGGACCTTCTCCAAGCAGGTTTCCCTAATCGTCGGCGTCGTATTTTTCAACCCTTTCCAGAACTCTGTTGACGGGCTTTTCCCCGGTGGCAAACCGACTCTGACTACCCAGCTCGACATCAGTCTACCCTAGCTGTTCCTCCTGTGATACGAGGGCGGCGGGGGGTGCCTCCCGCTCTCGTTTTTTTGGGGAGTTAACTACATAAAAGCACACAAGGAGGCCTGCACAATGAAACTTATCGAAGCAATCATAAAACCGTTCAAGCTTGATGAAGTGAAAGATGCCCTTAACGCCATCGGCATCGAGGGGATTACCGTCAGCGAAGTAAAAGGATTCGGCCGCCAGAAAGGGCATACCGAACTGTACCGCGGCGCAGAATATGTTGTGGACTTCATTCCGAAAATCAAAATGGAAATCGCCGTCAGCGATGATCTGGTAAGCAAGGTTGTCGAAACAATCCAGAATACCGCCAAAACCGGCCGGATCGGTGATGGTAAAATATTCATCGTTTCACTGGAAGAGGCTGTCAGGATCAGAACTGGCGAAAAAGGCACTGACGCGATCTGACCACACCATATAAAAAACACCTGCTACGGAGGAACACCATGAAATTGAAACTGTATCTTGCATCCCTTATGCTTGTTATCCTGGCCGGACTGGTTCCGGTCGCCGCAATGGCCGAAGAAAAGAAAGATGCCGCCCCGGCAGCTGGTGCCGTAACTGCACCCCCGGCGACCGCTCCGGCTGCCGCACCGGCAGATCCAGCAAAGCCTGCTGATGCCGCAGCACCGGCAGCCGCAGCACCGGCGGCACCACCCGATGTCAAACCGGTTCTGAATACCGGCGACACCGCCTGGATGCTGGTTTCATCAGCGCTGGTACTGCTGATGATCCCCGGTCTGGCACTGTTCTACGGCGGCATGGTCCGTCAGAAAAACGTTCTCTCAACCTTCATGCACTCGTTTGTTGCCATGGGTATCGTCGGTGTGCAGTGGGCTGTTATCGGCTATTCCCTCTCCTTTGGCCCGGATATGGCTAAAATGGGACTGATCGGCGACTTCAGCAAATTCATGCTGAACGGACTGATCATCATGAAGGATGCCGCCAGCGGCACGGTTGATTTTGCCCTGTTTCAGAACTTCAGCAAAGAGCCGGGCGCTATCCCTGAGCTGGTCTTTGCCATGTACCAGGCGATGTTTGCCATGATCACCGTCGCCCTTATCTCCGGCGCCATGGCAGAACGCGTTAAATTCTCCGCATACTGCGTTTTCGTCCTCCTCTGGACCACACTGGTATATGACCCGCTGGCACACTGGGTCTGGATGACCGACGGCTGGCTGTTCAAAAAAGGCGCACTCGACTTTGCCGGCGGAACAGTTGTTCACCTTTCTTCAGGTATCTCGGCCCTGGCCTTCCTGATGTTCCTCGGCAAGCGCCACGGCTACCCCACTGAGCGCATGGCACCACACAATCTGCCGCTGACCCTGCTCGGCGTCGGCCTGCTCTGGTTCGGTTGGTTCGGCTTCAACGCCGGCTCGGCAGTAGTCGGTGTCAACACCTCTGACGCCGCCGGCGGCTTGGCTGGACTCGCGTTCGCTACCACAACAATCGCTCCCGCCGCTGCCGGACTTTCCTGGATGATCGCTGAATGGATCCACTCCGGCAAGCCGAGTGCTCTTGGCTTCGGGTCCGGTGTTGTTGCCGGCCTGGTTGTCATCACCCCCGCAGCCGGTTTTGTACAGCCTGGTGCTGCATTGCTGATGGGTCTTATGGCCGGTCTGGTCTGCTACGGCGGCATCCTGCTGAAAGCCAAGTTAAAATATGACGATTCACTTGACGCATTCGGCGTACATGGCATCGGCGGAACCTTCGGCGCCATCATGACCGGCGTATTTGCCACCGTTGGCGCCACCGGCCTGCTGGCCGGAAATTTCAAGCAGCTTATGATCCAGCTGATTGCTGTTGTGGCTGCCGGAGCCTATGCCTTTATCGTAACTCTGGTACTTGCCTTCATCCTCGACAAGACCATGGGTCTCCGTGTTGAAAAAGAAGACGAGATCATGGGCCTCGACCAGACGCAGCATTCAGAAAGCGGCTACAACATGTAACCCTGCTGTACCATCCTCACACCACAGGAAGCCGCCCCATCGTGGGCGGCTTCTTTCTCATCCGGAGCACCATATGAAAGACACGGCTGCCGAACATAGCGACGAAGCTATTATCAGTGCAGATCTGCTGCTGCAGTTGGCCTATAACGAAAAAATGGCTGAACTGGGCAAGATTTCTGCCGGTGTCGTGCATGAATTGAATGCTCCACTCTCCGTCATAATCTCAGCATCACAAATGATCATGCGTGAAAATGATGTGCCGGAAGTCGTACAGGAAATGATCTCCCGCATCAGCTCCGAAGCGCAGCGATTGTCACAGCTGACCAGAGGTCTGCTGAATTTCAGCAGCCATCAGGCCGCAATCGTTGAGGCGGATCTCAATCTCACCGCAGATTTCATCCTTGATTTTCTGAATTATGAGGCGGCAAAGCGCGGGGTTGTGGTCCTGAGACAGTTTGATCACACGCTGCCGGTCATTCGTCTGGACGCCAATATCCTGAAGCAGATTCTGCTCAATATCGTTATGAACGCGCTGCAAGCCATGGAGAGCGGGGGGGGGAAACTCCTGGTGGAAACCTCTGCGGCAGAAAACGAAACCATCTGCATCACCATTAAAGACAATGGCCCGGGGATTCCGCCCGAGGCGATCACCCGTATTTTTGACCGTTATTTCACCACAAAAAAACCGGGCGATGGCACCGGATTGGGTTTGTTCGTGACTAAAAAACTGGTGGACAGCATGGGTGGGGATATTACCGCATCAAGCAGAGTCGGCGGTGGAACGACCTTTACGGTCACGCTGCCGGTCAGTAGCAAATCTGAGCTGGACTAGAGCGCGGATGGTTCACATCACCCGACCGTACACATCACCTGCCGCACTCGGTATTCCCCGCCGATAACGAGATACTCCCCTTCTCCTTTCATAATGCTTCCCGGCAGCAGATCATTGTAAAAGAAAATTTTGCAGAGCGGCACCTGCACCTCCCAGACCGTCGAGCCAAATTCCCAGGCCCGCTCCTCGTCAGAGGTGAATGACACCAGATTATTCAAACGGACAATCTGGCACCGCTTGTCTATCTGTTCGATAACCTCGTGTTCGTTGGCGTCGTAGGTACCGCGATACAGGGGAATGATACGGTTTTCTGGGTGTTTGAGGAACAGTTCGTACTGGCAGTATTCGTAGAGGATATCAAGCTGGGATTGAATTGCATTGGTACGGGCACTCCCCTTCATGACATCTAGGGAATAGCTGAAATAGGACTCACTGTGAATTCCGGTGATACGGCTGCGATGGAAGCTGGGGACGATCCCCATGCGGCTCTCAACCCAGCGCTTGAGCACCGCCCCCTCGATTGAGTTGGAATCCATCATCCAGCCGCGCAGATAGCGGAGATAGCTGTTTTTGATACTTTTCCGGGCGGCAGCGGTCTGGTCCTGCCACTGGTGCAGTTGGAACTTCACCGACATGTAGTCGTTGAATGTGAGGGCGCGCTCTTCCTGAGCGTTCAGGGTTGCCAACCTGTCAAAAAAGAAGCGGTTCCCCTCCTTGACCCCCTGAATTTCGAGCGTGTGCGGATTGTCGTTGAAATGGCGCGACGCGATGACCCAGGGCGGCAGGTTACAGTTGTTAAAGGAACCGTTGTGCATGCGGGTCATCACCTCGCTGTGATTTGTGGCGGGACGGCGGATGAGGGATGAGGGATGGAAGCTCCTAACTCATCGCTTCTAACTCATCGTTCCTAACTCATCTCTCACTCAAAGTATCTTAGCCAGTTCCACAAGCGTGTACTTGATCGGGCCGCTGGTCACAAACGGCTCGACACCGAGTTTTTCCAGTTCCGCCCTGGGGTGATCCCCCATCTGGGCGGTGACAACCGCCCGGCAGCCGGCAAGGGCTTCGGCAATCCCCTTGAGCAGATGCCCACGCAAGGGGTGTTCAGGATCAAAACTGCAGTAGCGCCCGACTTTCCGTTCGTCAACCAGCTTTGCATCGCCATTTTCCACATCATAAATCAGAAAGCGTTCGGCATGGCCGAAATGCTGGTTGATCTCTTTGCCGTCTTTTGATGCAACTGCTATCAGCATACCTCACCTCCTGTGGAACTGGCGTCTGCCCCGCTGTGCTTATTCCAATTCCAGATCAAAGATGATCTCAAGGCGGCGAGGAGATCGGCAACGGAAGCGTACAGATAGCACGTTGAGGAGTCGATGACGAGCCAACGAAGAGAGGTCTTTGAAATGGAGTTGGAGTTACGCAACAACCGGTTCAAACGAGAAGCATTTCTTGGAGCAGGTACGTTCACACGCCTGACAGCCGATGCAGTTGCCGGCGTTAGCCACCCGCATATACATCTTGGCGGAATCGTCACCATCCAGCTCTTCAAACTCCAGTACATCATGGGCGCAGACCTTGTAGCACCGGCCGCAGCCGATACAGAGGTCCTCATCAATGCTTTTCACAAACTGCGGGGTCCACTCCTGCTTGTCGCGGGTCAATCCGGTAATGTATGCCATCTGCGTGTCTCCTTTTGGGTATGGTGTCAGGACTCGTCGTCCAGAAAAGATGATGCGGAACTCTTGTTCATGGCTTTGCGCAGCCAGGGGGGCGGATTACCCCGCAGTACCTCCTGAAAGCGTTCCACCGTTGCTTTCAGACTGACTTCGGTGGTGGTCTTCATGGGATGAATCTTCTGCGCCACCAGCTTTGCCGCCGCCGGTCCGCCGATCTGCATGGTGTACACGATGGCGCAATCGGAAAGCAGCTGTGCCCGCGCAGTAATTCGGTCCTCTTCATCAGCACCATGTTCACCGACGCTCACTGTTTCGAGAAAAGCGGCCTCGTCCGGTCCAACCTCCCAGATGTGGAAACTCTGGCACTGGCCGAAATGCTGATCAATACTTTCACCGGTCGATGTGGTAAATGCGATTTTCATAATGACTCCTCAATTGTGCGCCAGCTTCTGCGCCTCTTTGGCATTGGCCTGAAACAGGTTGGCCACTTCAAACACCAGGTTCATGGTACCGCGATAGCCGACCCACATCTTTTGATGGGAACCGAGCCGGTCAAACACCGGCAGCCCGGCCCGGAGATGGGCCCCGATCTTGAGCTTTGCCGCCGCCTGACGTCCGTTGGAATTGGCTACCAGCAGGTCTGCTCCGGCACCGGCGCTCTCAAGATCCTCCAGATCGCCGACGAACAGGTTCTCGCAGGGGAGGCTGTCCAGCCCCCGGGTGCGGGTGGCTGACAGCGCCGCCTGAATCTCGCACCCCATGCCGGCGAGAAAATTCGTCACCGTTTTGAGATTGTCCGACTCCAGGGCAATGGCCACCTTTTTGGTACCGAACTGGTAATGGCTGTCAACCATGGCATCCATCAATCGGCTCCGCCAGCGGCGCTGTTTTTCCGGGATCGGGCGGCCGCTGATGGCTGCCAGCGTTGCCATGAACCGGTCCGTCTCGGCCAGACCGGTCAGCGAGGTAAACCCGTAGGCCGGGATGGCAAACTGCTGCTTCACCTTGAGAGCAGCCTTTGCCAGACTGTCTCCGACATACAGTGTCGCAATGCTCCGTCCGGCTTTTCTGATCTCCTCAACAGGTATGCCCCCGGTGGAAAGGGGCGATACCACTTCGTCAATGTGGCCGTCCATGGCATTGGAGATGTCCGGGATCGTCAGCACCGTCAAACCGTATGATTCTATCAGTTCCTTCAGTTCCTCCACATCCGCCGGTGTCAGGTGCGCGCCCGGGAGCAGGTTGACCTGGTCCGGAACAGGATCGCCCCCCTCCGGCAGAGTCGAGATAATCGCCTCCACCGCTGCCGCATATCCTTCCTGCAAAGAGCCGCAGTAATCGGGAGTCGATGCGTGAATAATCGGGATGTGCGCTGATTCCGGGTGTTCCTGGCGGAAGTGGACAATGGCGCTCTGCACGTCGTCACCCATGGTCTCCGTGAGCCCGGAAGTCATCACCCCCACCACCTCGGGGCTGAATTTTTCAATCACCCGGCCGATCCCTATTTTCAGATTATCCCAGCCGCCGAAGATGGCCGAATCTTCACTCATGGCCGTGGCGTTCAGGGCGATTGATTCCTTGTAGTGCCGTGACAGCTGCAGACGGATAAAGGTTGAACACCCCTGGGCGCCATGCAGCAGACCGAGCATGTTGTTGATTCCGAGATAGGCCATGGTGGCACCCAGTGCGGGTGAGTTCTTCTGCGGATTCACCGTTGCCGCTTTTTTCGGCACAAGAACCCGCGACACCGACAGATCCTCCGCCAGAAACATTTCCGCGTAGCAGGCAACGGCCGCAAGATCCGTTTTTTTCTGCTCTTCGCTCTTTTCCCAGGGCGCCGGAGCATTGAGCACCGGCCAGATCGGATTATTGACTGTCATATCCAGCTGCCGCGCAAAGGTCACCATCCCCTCATACCCGGCATAGGGGTGAGAGCGGCCATGGTTGATATCGAGAAAGGGGGTTTTGGTCTTGAGCGCCAGAAACTTGGTCTTGCCCCCCGCCACAATCAGATCCGGCATTTTTTCCCGCATGACCGCCAGCAGGCCAGCCGTCGAGGTATCCTCAATGATCTTGGCATCGGCATGCATCAACCCCTTCATGCGGTAGAAGTCATCCAGAGTTGAATTCTGCGTGCCGGCCGCCAGGATTTCCACCCCCAGCTCATTCAGTGAATTGACCATGGACCAGGTTTTAACGCCGCCGGTGAACAGCACCGCCCGCTTTCCCTCCAGCTGCGCCCGGTAGGGGGCGATGGCTGCGCGGCATTTCGCTTCTTCTTCGTCGATAAGCCGCTCCACCCGGTCCTGCATGACCCGTTTTTCCAGGCCGTTGACGATATTGTCCAATTCCCGGGCGATATCGCGCAGCGCCTTGGCCGTATCGGTCATACCGTAGAACGACTCTTCCAGATAGGGCATGCCGTAGGTTTTCTGCATCTTCTTGGCGAGATTGGTCAGCGATTTTGAACAGATGATGATGTTGAGCTTGGCCCGATGGGCATAGCGCAGCTCCTCGAATTTGGCATCGCCGCTGAAGCAGGAGAGTACCTGGATGCCCAGCCGGTCAAAGAGCGGCAGCATCCCCCACAGATCGCCGGCGATGTTGTACTCGCCAATGAGGTTGATCGGATATTCACCCAGCACCGGCGGTTCGGTGGTACCGATCACATATTTGAAGAGAATTTCGCCGGCCAGGCGGTTGCCGATATTCTTGTCGCCGATGAAACCGGGCGTATTGACCGGAATGACCGGAACGCCTACTTTTTCCGCAGCGGCCTTGCAGACCGTCTCCACGTCGTCGCCGGTCATGGCGGTGACGCAGGTGGCATAGACAAAGATGGCACGGGCCTGTTCCCTGTAGCGCTCCGCCAGGTCAAGAATCGCCCGGTAGAGTTTCTTTTCACCGCCGAAGATGACGTCATTTTCCAGCATCTCGGTGGTGAAGCCGCGCCGGTACAGCTGTGCGTCTGATGAACGGGCTCCCCGGTTGTCCCAGGAGTTTCCGGCGCAGGCGATGGGGCCATGCACCAGATGGATGGCGTCGGTAATAGGCATGAGCACGACCCGGGCGCCGTCATAGGCACAGGAGCGTTCGGTCCCCTCTCCCGGTTCTGATTTTTTGCAGAATTTGGGCGCGCCCTTGTCGTGGGTCTCGCAGTTGTCGGTGTCGTACCAATCGGGCTTGGCCATATTCGTATCCTTGAAGTGCTTTTCGTTTTCTGCTGCCGGTAACGAAAAACGGCGCTCCATTTCATGCTTGATGAATGTGGATGGCGCCGTTGCCATGCTAAAATTTTCGAGTTGCTTTATATTAGCAGGTGTCATGCCAAGTTGACGCATGATCTTAACAAGCTGAATTACTAACTGATTTATTCCAAGCGGATCCACAATTAGTCTTTAGATGCTTAATTTATATGCAGCATTAGCTCTATAGGTGTTCCTGGTTATCTGTCTGTGTATATTCTCCTTTGCTGTATCAGCACCTATTTGGGGTAATTTGAAAGTTGTACTTGCAAATTACCCCAAATAGCAAAAGGGATACCGCCTGACGTGGCAGTATCCCTTTTGCTGTTATATCCCGAATCGTCAGCGCATCATCTCAAAAAACCGGTCTTCGCAGGTATCATCCTTGATATCGATAAATTTGTTGCAGATTTCTGTCACCATGTTGACCACACCCTGGTAACCGATGAGCGGATAACGGTGCTTGTTGACCCGGTCAAAGATCGGGAAGCCAAAGCGGAACAGCGGCACCTTGGCGTCGCGGGCGGCGAATTTGCCATGGGTGTCACCGATGATGGCATCCACCGGATCGGTTACCACCAGGCTGCGCAGGTGCCAGAGATCCTTGTTCATGTAGATCTTGCAGCTGTTACCGTACATGGAACCGTCCAGTAGCGCCTGCAGCTCTTTTTCCGCTTTCTTGCTGCCACGGCTGCAGAGGATGTGGTGAGGACGGGCCCCCATCTCCAGCAGGAATGACACATACCCCATCAGGTAATCCGGATCGCCGTACACAGCGAACTTTTTGCCGTGCATGTACTGCTGTGAATCGGTCATGGCATCAACAGCGCGACCACGCTCGTTCTTCAGTGATGCCGGCACTTCCTTGCCGAACAGTTCGGCAATCTTCATGATCAGGGCGTCCGTTTTCTCGATCCCCATGGGCATGGGCAGGGAAACATGCTTGCCGGAATAATTGTCCTTGAGCCAGGTGAAGGTCTTGGGTGTGGCATACGGGCCGATGGCGATGGTGGCCTTGCCGTTGATCGAGTCTGCGGCGTCCTCAAGTTTTGTCCCGCCGGCATAGATGTTATAGGTGCCGTCGCAGGGGGAATCGAAGGTATCGCCGATGTCTGCAAGGATTGTGTACGGCACGCCGAACTCTTTCAGGATCCGTTTGTATTCACGGTAATCGCCGGTGTTGAAGTCGCAGCCCGGGATCAGGTTGAGCTTGCCGGTGCAGCGCCCCTCGATCTGTTTTCCCTCGGTCAGGTACTGCAGTATGGACACCAGCATGGAGTCATAGCCATGGATATGGGTACCGTTGAAGCTGGGGGTATTGGCAAACGGAACCGGCAGGTCCTTGGGGATATGCGCTTTCTGGCGGGCGTTCTTGATGAACGCGGTCAGGTCGTCACCGATAACCTCCGGCATGCAGGAGGTGAAGACGGCAATCATCTTCGGTTTGTACAGGGCGACCGCATTTTCCAGCCCTTCGTGCAGGTTGTTCTGGCCGCCGAATACGGCGCTGTCCTCGGTCATGGAATCGGATACGGCCGGGGCCGGCTCACGGAAATGACGGTTAAGGGTCGAGCGGTAATAGGAGGCACACCCCTGTGAACCATGTACGAACGGCAGCGTCCCTTCAAAACCGTGTGCCGCCAGCTGGGCGCCCAGCGGCTGACAGGCGTGGGCCGGGTTGATCACCAGCGCCTGACGGGCAAAGTTCTTCTCTTTATACTCTTCGCTGTTGATCCAGTTTTTGACCCGCTCCACCTCTTCAGGCGGGGTCTCGGTAACCTTCTTGACTTCAAGTCCTAGCAAGTTTGACATTATGTACTCCTTTGGGCTGGCCACCAATCTGTGACACAGCCTGATTTTATTTTAACACTGAGACGCAGAGGCACTGAGAAAAGCACATGATTCTGATTTTAAACCAGGACAATTTAAGGTACTGGTCTTCTCTGTGTCTCTGTGTCTCTGTGCCTCTGTGTTGAGAAGGTTTAAAATGGCGCTTTTACTAACTTCCAGGTCGGGCTGTTCACCGCCATATCCACATCACGGGCAAAGATTTCAAAGCCGTTGTAACCATGGTAGGGGCCGGAATAGTCCCAGCTGTGCATCTGGCGGAAGGGAATACCCATTTTCTGGAACACGTATTTTTCCTTGATGCCGGAACCGATCAGGTCCGGTTTCAGGGCGTGGGCAAATTTTTCGAATTCGTACTCGGAGGGGTCGTCATATACCACCGTGGCATCCGGCATCTCCGGAGAGGTCCGGTCATAGTCGTCCGTATGGGCAAATTCGTAGCCGGAACCGACGCAGTCCATCCCCAGGTCCTCATAGGCGCCGATGGTGTGGCGCGGGCGGAGACCGCCAACGAGGAGCATAACTTTTTTCCCGTCCAGACGCGGTTTGTATTCGTCAATAATGGCCTGCATAATCGGCTCATACTTGGCGATGGCCAGCTCAACTTTCTCCCTGATCGTATCGTCGAAACGTGCGCCGATCGCCCGCAGACTTTCCCTGATCTTGGTCGGTCCGAAGAAGTTGAACTCCAGCCAGGGGATGCCGTACTTTTCTTCCATGACCTTGCACATGTAGTTCATGGAGCGATAGCAGTGGATCAGGTTCAGCTTGACCGTGTGGGTCGCAGCGATTTTTTCCAGCTCGCCGTCACCGGTCCAGACCGATTTTACATTCAGGCCGATCTCTTCCAGCAGCGACTTGGCAGACCAGACATCGCCGCCAATGTTGTAGTCGCCGATCAGCGCGATGTCGTATGGGCTGGACGGTTCGGCAAACTCGCGGGTCTCGATGATGTAATCGCGGATCGTGTCGTTGGAGATATGGTGCCCCAGTGACTGTGACACGCCGCGGAACCCCTCGCAGTTGCAGGGGATAATCGGGATATCCAGTTCCTTGGCGGACTGTTTAGCCACGGAGTTGATATCGTCGCCGATCAGGCCGACCGGACATTCGGAGAGGACCGAGATCCCCTTGGCCAGCGGAAACAGGTCCACCGCCTCCGCCAGCAATGTTTTCAACTTCTTGTCGCCGCCGTAGACAATATCCTTTTCCTGGAAGTCGGAGGTGAACTGCATGGCGAACTGGGTGACCCCGTTGATGCCGGTCACCAGGTTGCGCCGGGTGCCCCAGGAATACCAGCCGCAGCCGACCGGGCCGTGGGAGACATGGACCATGTCGCGGATCGGTCCCCAGACAACCCCTTTGGCGCCGGCGTAAGCACAGCCACGGGCGCTCATGACGCCGGGGACGGTTTTCTTGTTTGACTTGACGCAGGCGGAACCGGCGGCCTGGTCGTTTGCGCCAAGATGTGGAGCGCGTTTCTTTTTTGCCTTCTCGGGATATACCGAAAGGGCATCGGCGATCATGGCCTCGGTGGATTCTTTAGTGATGCCTTCGATTTTTCGTATTTTGTCAGACATTATTACCCTCTCTTTCAACACTGAGACACAGAGACACAGAGAAAATTAGTATTGATCTGTTTTAGTCGGCTTATACTCCGTGCCTCAGTATCTCTCTGTGTAATTTAAGTTACGCCGCTTCAGCCACACCGACTACGCTTTCATCCTCCGCTTCCATGATGCCATACTCCATCAACAGGTCTTCCAGTTCTTCCATTTCCAGCGGGGTCGGCACCACCAGCATTTTGTTGTTGAGGATTTTCTCTGCCAGGGTGCGGTACTCCTGAGCCTGCGGATGTTCCGGAGAGTACTCGATAACGGTCATGCGGCGCATTTCGGCGCGCTGTACCTGATTGTCGCGGGGAACGAAGTGGATCATCTGGGTGCCGAGCTTGGCGGCCAGGGCGCTGACCAGTTCGAACTCCTTGTCGGTCTTACGGGCGTTGCAGATCAGGCCGGCCAGTCGTACCTTGCCTGAAGACGCATATTTGAGAATCCCTTTGGCGATGTTGTTGGCAGCGTACATAGCCATCATTTCACCGGAGCAGACGATATAGATCTCTTCAGCCTTTCCTTCACGGATCGGCATGGCGAACCCGCCGCAGACAACGTCACCCAGAACGTCATAGAACACAAAATCAAGGTCAGGGGTATAGGCGCCGTTCTCTTCCAGGAAGTTAATGGCGGTGATCACGCCCCGGCCGGCACAGCCGACACCCGGCTCCGGTCCACCTGACTCGACGCATTTGGTATCGCCATAGCCGATCTTCATGACATCATCCAGTTCCAGATCTTCAACCGTTCCTTTTTCGCGGACGAGGTCCATGACCGTGTTCTGAACTTTTGCATGCAGGATCAGGCGGGTTGAGTCCGCTTTGGGGTCACAGCCGACGATCATGACTTTTTTGCCGAGATAGGCGAGTCCCGCCACCGTATTCTGGGTTGTGGTTGATTTGCCGATGCCGCCCTTACCGTAAATTGCGATCTGTCTCATGTGTAGCTCCTTTTGCTCACCAATCCGTGAGCATGTGTGGGTGTCGGGGCAAATAAAAAAGACGCCCCATTCTTGTGAATGGCGGCGCCTTTGCCGAGTTTCAGTGGTGTTGTTCTGCGGTCTTGCTGTTACATGGCTTTTTGCACTGGCCGTGCCAAAGCGGAAATAATGCGCAAATTAAGGAGGTTGGGGGAAACGGGAGCGAAACAGGTGAGGGGAGTGCCGACGGATTCAGACGATTTATTGCTCTGCCGGGCAGATGGTTGCCTTTTTTTTGGTCACATCGGCACTATTAGTCCTGAAAACGGCAGTTAGAATAACACGGAGCAACGGAGCAACGGAGAAATCACGATTTTACATAGGCAACATCATGTACCGATACGGTGCGCATCAAGAAGTCATCTTCAAGAAGATTCTCCTTTATTCTCACTCCGTTGCTCCGTGTTATAAACGGTTTTACGGGTTGTCGTTAGGGCCTAGTTTGGCTGGTGGCTGCTGCCAGTCTCCGGAACGCCGAGGCTTTGATTGCCGCATACACAACACTTCCTTTCTCTATTGCCAATTCCCGGGCGGCGTCCGGGACAATTTCTGCCACCAGCCTCCCCCCACCGCATGTCATCTCCACCCCCAGCTTGGCACCGCTTTCAAAAAGCCCGGCGACGCTGCAGTGCAGCAGGTTGCGGGCGCTGATCGCCTCGGGATGTTTTTTGAAGAGAATGATATCTTTCGACGAAAGTTCGAACAGTCCGGCGGCGGTATCCCGGTTCCCCGCCGACAGCAGCAGCTCCCCCCCCTGCCAGCGGTAGGCGCACATACCGTCGCGCTCGGTCATGCTGCACAGCTCCAGCAGGTTGATATATCCGGCCGAACTCTGCCCCATGCGGTTCCGCGCCAGCTGTTCGCTGCTGCTCTGTCCGGTCATAACCCCCTTTTCAAAAGCCAGCACGGTATCGGTCATGAGACGCATTTCCACCAGCGAATGGGAGATGAACAGATACGGTATGCCGAACTGTTCGCTGACGCTTTTCAGGTAGGGAATAATCTGGAAGCGGAGGGAATCGTCCAGCGCCGAAAGCGGTTCGTCCATCAGCAGCAGCCGGGGGTTGGCCAGGATGGCCCGCCCCAGGGCAACTCGCTGTTTTTCCCCCCCCGACAGATTCGTCACCCCGCGATCAAGCAGCGGCTCCAGTTCCAGTATCGTAACCAGTGTAGCAAAGTTCACCGTGCGAAACTCGGCAGGGCAGCGTTTATAGCCGTACAGCAGGTTGTTTCTGACATTCAGATGCGGGAACAGGGCGTGCTGTTGAAACACCATAGCGATGCGCCGCTTTTCAGGGCGCACCTGTATCCCCCTGGCACTGCTGAAGAGGCAGACTCCGTCCAGGGTTATCTCGCCGCTGTCCGGTTCAAGAAGCCCCGCCAGCATACTCACCAGGGTCGATTTGCCGCTCCCCGACGTGCCGAAAATGCCGATCCGTTCACCTGAAACGGCAATGTCCGCAGAAAGAGTAAAGGCGCCGAAGTTTTTTTGTACCGTCATGGCGAGCTGCATGTCATTCCTTCCTGGCCATTTTTTTTGCCATCACTTCATGCAGAAACAGCACGACCAGCGAAATGGCAACCGAAACGATGCAGAGAGAGAGGGCCATTGTTTCACTGGTGGGTGAGCTGGCATACTCATAGATGGCAAGGGGAATTGTCTGGGTTACACCCGGAATATTGCCGGCCACGATAATGGTGGCACCAAATTCCCCCAGGCTGCGGGCAAACATCAGTGACGAGCCGGCTACCAGACCGGGTGCCGAGAGCGGCAGGATAACGGTCAGCAAGGTATCGTGCCACCGTGCGCCAAGAGTCCGGGAAGCATTGATCAACTGTGGATCAATACCTTCCATGCCGATACGCAGGGAACGGACGAGCAAGGGGAAACCGACGATTGCCGAGGCGATGACCGCCGCCTTGAGGGTAAAGATTATACGAATACCGGCGGTGTTAAGCAGGGAACCAAGCCAGCCGTTTCTGCCCAGAAGGAGAAGCAGCAGATATCCCACCACCACCGGCGGCAGGGTTAACGGCAGGTTGACAAGCACCTCAAGCAGCACCTTGCCGCGAAACCGGACAAAGGTGATCAGATAGGCAACGCCAAAGCCGACCGGCAGCGATACCAGCGTCGCCGTAATTGCGACCTGTACCGAAAGTCTGATGGCATCGTAATCTGTAGAGGAAAATATCATGTTCTTTGCCTTTCTTACCGCGCAGCAAATCCGTATCTGGCAAGTACGGAGGCGGCCTCATCGCCATGCAGATAGGTAAAGAACGTAGCAGCATAACTGTTCTTCCGCCCAGTGGCGGTCAGCGCCATTGGGTACGTTACCCGTGAATACAATTCCTGTGGCACAGTGAAGAGAATTTTTGCCTGTTTCCCCAGCAGGGCATCGGTTCTATAGACGAAGGCACCATCCACCTCGCCCCGCTCGGCATACATCAGGCATTCCCGCACATCCTTGGCCATGACCAGCTTTTTTCCCAGTTGTTTGTCAAGGCCGGCCTTCTTAAAGGCTTCCATGGCATATTCACCGGCAGGAACACTCTTGGGGCTGCCGATGGCGATTCTGTCAAGCTTGATCAGATCTTGCATCGCTGATGCCTTCCCGGGGGCCCCGGCAAATACCAGGGTGTTATACGTAAATGTAGTGATGCTGGCGGAATCGATCAGTTTTATGTTCTTCAGGTAGTCCATCCATTCAAGGTTGGCCGCAATGAAAATATCAGATGGTGCGCCGTTCTCGATCTGCTTGGACAAGGCGCCGGATGCGCCGTAATTATTGACAAACTTCACCCCGGGATGCTGCTTGGCAAAACGGTCGGACAACTCGTTAATAACCTCTTTCAGGCTGGCGGCCACGGAAAGATTGACGTCAGCGGCAACTGCCGGGACAGATAAATGGAACAGGCAGGTTAGGATAACTGCCATTTTAGCGATCTGTTTCATGTGAGTTACCTCTTGGTTTTGTAGAGTTTATTGAGTTTATGTTGGCCGGATTACGACACCAACATCAGATGGCTTACCAAAATAGACCGACGACAGTACGATGATGTCTATACCGGTTCCCGCATAGTCGGCAGCGTTGGCCTCATTGATGCCACCGGCGGCAGAAATCAGAAGGTCCGGATTAACACCCCGCAGGGCGACCACCGTCTCCGCCAGCTCGGCCGGCGTAATTTTGTCGAGTTGAACGATGTCAGCACCGCTGCGGGCGATGAGCAGAGCCTCCTCTTTGGTTTCTGCTTCGATGATGATTTTTGTCTCACGTGCCGTTAATTTCAGCTCCGCTACGGTGTCGAGGAAGGGAGCCAGGCCGCCAAAGAAAGCGGTATGCTGTTTAAATACAAGCACACTCTCCGACAGTCCCAACCGGTGCGGCAGTGCGCCTCCGGCAGTGATAGCCTTGATGACGATCTTTTTCGTCCCGGGAAATGATTTACGTGTGGTAACAACTGACAGCGCAGGGTTTACGTTTCTGCACTTTTCCACTATGCGCTGCGTCCGTGATGCGACCCCCGAGGCATATTCCAGCAGATTTAATGCCACTTTCCATCCCGCTTGCAACGCCTGTACCGACCCGGAAGCGACAAGAAACGGGATCGCAGGTTGCAGTCTGGTGCCGCTCGGGATGCAGGATGATACCGTTGCGCCGCATTTTTCGAATATCCTGGCGGCCTCTTCACTGCAGCAGACCGTCGTTTCCTCACGGGTAGAGAACACAATTTGTCCACTTCTGCTACCGATGCCGAGCAGATGCGTCGTCAGATCGCCATAGGGCACATCCTCTTCGATGATTCGTTCGATATCGCGGTCCGGAATACACGTAATCATCACTTACCTTTCCCTACATCGTTATAGCTGTCTGGATACAACGATACAGCATAAGAAAGGGACAGCGCCGGTGATGTCCCTTTGATTTGTGTCAGCTGACGCCGATGATGACGCTGGAGGCTTTGAACAGAGCACAGGCGTGGCCACCCACTTTCAAACCAAGCCGTGTTGCGCTGTCGTGGGTGATGACGGCACTGACGGTATTGCCGCCGCCGATCTCCACATCAACCTCGGTATTGACCGCTCCTTCGATGATTGTGGTGATCGTACCGCAAAAGATGTTGCGGGCGCTGATTTTGGCATCGTGCAGGTCAGTGCCGATTATGACGGAGCTGGCTTTGATGATGGCATACGCTTCACTGCCGATGGCAATCCCCAAGTTGTCTACGGCACCGTTGGTGACAACGGCCGTCAGGGGGACACCCCCCTTCAGGGACAGGACAACTTCTGCGTTAACGGCACCTTTGGTAACGGCGGTAACGGTGCCGGAAAATGTATTGCGGGCGCTGACTTTCATGGAAATCCTCCGTAAGAATTGGTACAGGCTGTCCGTATCCCCCAGCCTGTTTTCCAGGTTGTCCAGGAATTTGCGATGTTCTTCCTGGATGGTTCTGAACTGTGAAATAACTTTTTTCCCTTCAGCGGTAAGGCTCGTACCGCCCCCCCCTTTGCCACCGGTCAACCGGGTCACCAGCGGTTTCTCCGCCAGGTTGTTGATCAGGTTAACCGTATCCCAGGCGGTTTTGTAGCTGATGCCGACATCTTTGGCAGCCTTGGTGATCGACCCGAGCTGGTCTATCTTTTCCAGCAGATTTATCCGGTCACCCCCCAAAAACTTGCTGTCAGCACGGTTGAGCCAGAGATTGCCAGAGAGCCCTATATTATTTTTGTAAACTTTCATAGGAGAAGTGCCCCTTCTTTAATGCTATCCAACATACGGCAACATCAGCAATCTGACTTGATTGACTATAGCAAATAGCTGAGTAATGTAAAGAATAGTATATCGGAATGGTTCCAGCTCTCAATAGCCTGATTGTGAATGAAAGTGAATTATGGAAGCATCTGCATGCACCAATCCTCCCCTACCGGTAATCACTGAACCCATTAGAAGTTAATCTGCCACTTGGCGCCGATGACATAGGCTTTAGACTTCTCGTCATCGCCAGCAGCATTGTTCAGTTGGTCGTAGTAGTCAAATTCGGGAGTAACCGAAACATTCTTTGCCAGTGTAATAGGGGCGTTAACAAAGATTGATGCCCTCGCACAAAGGTCAAAGTTAACATAAGTATCTAATATTATTTAGTTATATGTGATTTTTTCCTTGATTCGCTGCTTGTTTTGTGGTACA
>CAIOXL010000111.1 GCA_903862245.1 uncultured Geobacteraceae bacterium
CTGGACCGTGAATCAAATAAGTTTGCCAATATTCTGCAATCACTCGGCTTTAAAGCTGGAGATATCTTTTTCACCTTCCTGCCTAAAGCTCCTGAACTGTTCTTCGGCTTTTTGGGGGTCTTAAAACTTCAGGCTATCTGTGGGACACTTTTTTCAAACTTCGGCGATGAAGCGATCCTTGACCGACTAGCTGATTCCAAAGCTGCCGGAATCCTGACCAAAATGAGCCTTTTGAAAAAAATCAGCCGGGTTCGCGACCGGCTACCGCTACTCAAATACATCATCGTGATTGATATGGAAGAACACCAGGCAACCGACATCCTCAGCTATCAGGCGCTGATGCATGGGGCCTCCGCCGATTTCATTGCACGGCCAACCGCTCCAGAGACACCGTCGGTACTGCACTACACCTCCGGTTCAACTGGGAAGCCGAAGGGGGTACTTCAGTCTCATCGGAGCATCGTACACCTGTGTAGAACCGCCCGAGAAGTGTTGAACCTGAAGGATTCCGATATCTACTGGTGCACGGCAGATCAAGGCTGGATAACCGGCACTTCCTACGGCATCATCGCCCCGTGGTGTCTGGGCATTTCCCAAATTCACTATGCCGGCAGCTATGATGCCGTGCACTGGCTGGAGATTCTGCAGAATGAGGCTGTATCTGTCTGGTATTCAGCCCCTACCGCTCTACGCATGATGATGCGCGAAGAAGTCGTAATTTTTGATAATTACAACCTCGCAGCACTCAAATATATCTTCAGTGTCGGCGAACCGCTCAATCCGGAAGTCATCAACTGGGCTTGGATCACCATTGGGAAAAACATTTATGACACATGGTTCCAGACCGAAACCGGAGGCATAATGATTACCAACCGCCCCGGACAGGCGATCAAACCAGGCTCTATGGGCACGGCACTTGATGGCATTGAAGCCGCTATACTCGCCGATGATGGTACACATATAGACAATAATCATCAGGGCAATCTATGTCTCAGAAGTGCCTGGCCATCCATGTTTGTCGCCTACCTCAGCAGTGAATCAGACTACAATCGTAAATTTAGCGCCGGCTATTACTGCACCGGCGACACAGCAGTACGGGATGATGACGGTTATTACTGGTTCAAAGGGCGTAATGATGATGTCATCAACACCGCCGGGCATCTGATCAGTCCATTTGAAATTGAAAGTGTTTTGCTTGAAATTGCGGAAGTGGCTGAATCAGGCGTTATCGGTGTACCGGATGAGCTGCTTTATGAGAAAATTATTGCATTTATCTGCCTCCATAACCGGCATGAATGGTCTCTGGAGCTTGAGTTAAAGATTAGGCTCCATGTCAGCAACAAAGCATCATCCATAGCCACACCGCAAGAGATCATTATTATTGACAGAATCCCGAAAAACAAAAGCGGCAAGATCATGAGGCGACTGCTTAAAGCACGTTATCTGGGGCTTGATAGCGGGGATATTTCCACGCTGGAGGATTAACCATGGAGTTGCAGGAAAAATTGAACCAGATTTTCCGCGAGGTGTTTGACGATATGGATATTAGTATATCCGATGATACGACTGCCAATGATATAGACGGATGGGATTCCCTGTCACACGTAAACCTAATCGTTGCCATAGAAGGAAGATTCAACATCAGGTTTTCACACAAGGAGTTGCTTACCTTTAAAAAAGTCGGTGACCTGCTAAGTTGTATACGCAGCAAAGCGGTCTTCTGAGACAAAGCGACTGATGCCCTTCAATTCCTCCGCATACTTTCTGTTTCTACCGCTCGTGTACCTGCTTTTCTACGTTGCGGGGGAGCGGGCGCGCTGGGTGGTCTTGCTTGCGGCCAGCCTGCTGTTCTACGCTGCCCTTAACGAACCATATCTACTGGCCGTACTATTCTTGGTCACTGTGGTAACCTACTGGTTCGCGATCATGTTGGCCGCGGCAGAAGCAGAGACGGCAAAGCGGAGGCTTTTTTGGCTTGCCGTTACTATTAATGTGTTCATTCTGGCGGCAATGAAGTATCTGCCGTATCTTTATGAGTATCTGAGGTGTTTTACCATACTGCTCCCACCGGGAACTCAGACACAACCGCTCAAAACCTTTATTGCTATCGGGGTTTCCTATTTTGTTTTCCAGGCAATATCATATCTCTGCGACATTTATCTTGAGATAGAGAAGCCAGAGCAGCATTTTGGTTACTTTACCCTGTATCTGGCATTCTTTCCCAAGTTGCTGCAGGGGCCAATTGAACGTACCGGTGATTTACTGCCACAACTTAAAAGCAGGTATGAATTCAAGTACGACAACATGCGCCTTGGCCTGGTGCTGTTCACCTGGGGGCTTTTCAAGAAAGTCGTAATTTCCGACCGTCTCGGCCTATTTGTAAACGCTGTGTATAACGACGTCCACTCAGCAACGCCACTGGCTGCGCTTTTAGCAACGTACGCCTACGCTTTCCAGATTTACATGGACTTCTCCGGCTATACCGACATGGCTCTGGGAAGTGCACGACTCTTCAATATCACCCTGACCCAAAACTTCGACAACCCGTATCTTGCCACGTCAATCGCTGATTTCTGGCGACGCTGGCATATTACGTTCTCACGCTGGATACTTGATTATATTTTCAAACCCCTTCAAATGCAGTGGCGTAGCAAGAGAAACTGGGGTACGGCTGCGGCGCTGATTATCACGTTTCTGGTCTCTGGAGTATGGCATGGTGCACGCTGGGGGTTTGTGGTTTGGGGGCTGTTGCATGGCCTGTATCTCGCTTGTTCCGTATTCTACAGACCAGGCCAGAAGTGGCTTCATAAGGCATTGTCAGTCGAAAAAACCTGGTGCCTGAAACTCTGGCAGATTATAGTAACGTTCAACCTGATAAGTTTTTCGCTTCACCCGCAGAATTTATGGGTGACTACTGGCTCGGGTAGTTTTCCAAGTGTATGATATAAGGCTAGTTTTATTACTTCAAAGCTTTTGAAACCGTAGGCTTTTTTCGTAGTCACTTTGGCTTTGTTGTTGAGGCCCTC
>CAIOXL010000112.1 GCA_903862245.1 uncultured Geobacteraceae bacterium
GGGTGCGGCCAAAGGCCATGAAGAAGGTAAGACAAAGACCATGCTGATTGAAGAAACAAAAAAGGCACCTCCGGGGAGATGCCTCTGGTTTGATGCTTTTGGTTTGGTTTTAAATTACCGCGCAGCGGTTTAGTTCAACTGATATAGTGAAATAAACGTACGTCGGCAGATCAAAACGAGGATAGAGCTTTAGGACGTTGAATATATTTTGCAGGATGAAAGCGGTTTCAAAACGGAGGATACTGTTTATGATAGTTTTTAACAAATCAAAGTATGCAGAAATTGGCCGGAAAGTGCGAGCACTACCAACGGAAAAGTCGGGTTCGACTCATGAGTGGGAAGAACTCGTGCAGAAGATGTGCGCCTCTGATGATGCCGGACTGCACAATATCGGCATAAAAGAGTTGAGTGAGCTGAAACACAAAGGGTAGGATAAACAGCTACATGCAGGGGCCGATGGAACTATTCACTTTCAAAGCATTTGCCTTCGGCGGTGAACTTGACTTAAACCGCCTGGCCGTAAAACTCGGCATCACCCGTAAATACCGATGGGAAGAGCCGATGAAGCTCAACCCGTTGACTTTTGCATTAGCTACCAGCAACGATACAGAGCGAGTTTATCTCTATTATTTTGGCGGGGTGGTTTTTCTCAACTGCTCCGCTGATATCATTATCCGCTTCCTGGACAGCATTCCCCAGTATGCCGAATCCCTCAAAGGGCAGATTCAGTTGCCCTACCGCGAAGAATACCGGCTGGAGATAGACCCTGAGCGTGATCCGGCCATAGCCAACGATTGTGCTGTTATGCCTCGATACAATCTGTCTTTTTTAGATATCATCTGTTTTGTGATCGCTAAATCGGTGGCGCTGGAGCGGATAGAGGAACGGATCGACGTGGTCTTCGACGAGGTTGAAGGGTTAATAGTCAATTTGGGCAAAGGCAAGCTGGAGCTTCCTGACCGTGATATGGCACGGCTGGCTTCCTCAATCCTCAGTTTTAAGTTTACCTCAATTGCCCATATCATGGTGCTGGATAAACCTGACAGCACTTGGGATAACCCTGAGGCGGACCGTCTTTATCTTACCATGGCGAGCCTCTTCGAGTTAAACCAACGGTATCAGGAAATCAAGCACAAGTCGGAAACGCTGCTTGATATGACCGATGTTTTTACCAGCCTTTCCCACGCCCGCCGTTCCGCCCGCCTAGAATGGATCATCATTGTCCTGATCGCCTTCGAAATTGTAATTTACCTGATGCAACTGTATCGTGGACATTGATTGACCACAAAGTCAGGCAGGCACTGTGGTGCTTGCTATTTCCTCTGCAGACGTTCCGTACTGTGTCTTTTTAACCCCGTGCTGGTACGAATCTCTCAACATACGCATCTTATCGATCTGTATATCGAGTTCAGCAAAGCCACCCAATGCCGGCAGACGACACCATTTAGCCAGATTGTTAACCCACCGGCGCATAGTTAACACAACCCCGCCGAAATTTTACCTTCCGTAACGACGTCTTTTATCTCCAACAGATTCATTGGTTTGTGGCATGCCCCACATGTGGTCCCTTCCTCCAGCTTTGTCCATAACACCCGATTTTCACTGTCACACCAGTCACAGCACCAGAAGTAATAGTCTTCAGTAAGCCTCATTTTCATATCGCAAACTCCTTTTTTTCTTACCACTATACACAACCATTATTACAATCACGTGGAGGTAAGATAAAAGTTATGTAAAATTTTTTGCCTTCACCGCCGAAGGACGCAAAATCTACAAAATCTTTATCCAACTGCAACATTACTGTAACAATTGTATGGTAATCTGCGTTCTAGAGTAAATAATTGGGGTGAGACATGAAAAATATATTGATTATCGAAGATGAAAAAGACCTGGCCGAATTGCTAATGTTTAATCTTGAGAAGGAAGGATATGCTGCTAGCTGTGTCCATGATGGCAGTCTTGGTCTCAAGCAGGCCAAAGACGATTTGCCGGACCTTATCCTGTTGGATCTTATGCTGCCGGGCATGTTGGGAACTGATATTTGCAAGGAGCTCCGGAAGGATCCCTGTACAGCTTCTATTCCAATTATCATGATTACAGCAAAAGGCGATGAAATAGACCGGGTAGTCGGCTTTGAGGTTGGGGCCGATGACTATATTGTCAAGCCGTTCTCCATGCGGGAAGTGGCTTTACGGGTAAAGGCGGTCATGAGGCGCTTTGAGCATAACGGTACGGTGCCGGTCCGCGATGTGTTCACGATAGGCGACATCATTATAGACAGACAGCGCCACACAGTGGAGAGCGCAGGTATTGATATTGAGTTGACCAGTACGGAGTTCAAGCTGTTGCTGTATCTGGCTGAAACGAGCGGATGTGTGCAGAGTCGTGAACAACTGCTGCAAAAGGTCTGGAGTTACTGCAATACGGGTGACACCAGAACCGTAGATACACATGTAACCCGTCTGCGCGGTAAACTCGGCGCATCGGGAGATATTATCAAGACCATCCGTGGTTTCGGCTACAAGATCGAGGAGTAACAGAATGGGATTTCGAACTAAACTGGTATGGTCTTATATTTTCCTGATCGTATTGATCACCGGATGCTTCTATATCTACTTCAACCAAAGCTTGCAAAAGATAATGATTGAAGAGAGTCGTGCCAACCTGACCAGACAGGGAGATTTGGCCCGCCTGCTGGTTATGAACGACCAGAAGGTCAAAACAGTGCAGCAGCTTGCTGAATCGCTGGGGGCTGCCTCTAAAGCCAGAGTCACGTTGATTGCCTTAAATGGTACAGTAATGGGTGATTCAGATGTGGGGCAGGCGCATCTGGCGCAACTGGAGAATCACCTGCAACGCCCGGAAGTACAAGAGGCGCTCAAGAATGGCAGCGGCACGGCCTTACGCTATTCTGACACACTGCAAACTACGATGCTGTACTCGGCTGTGTCGTACGGCAACGCGACGACTGGCGGTATCATCCGCCTTGCCATGCCCCTTGAATACCTAGCATCCGCCAGGAATACACTGCACGGCCTGGTAAGCGGAGCCGCCACCATAACGGTACTGATAGCACTCATCTTCAGCTACTTCCTCTCCAACCTGACATCCAAGCCATTGCGTGACATGGCTGATGCCGCCGCCCACATCGGCTATGGGGGGAGTAAAACCAAAATTCCTGTGATTTCAAACGATGAGATAGGCATGTTGGCCACAGTGCTGAATGATATGTCGGAACGGCTTGGCGATCAGATGCAGCACCTCTCGGCCGAAAAGCAACGTTTGGATACCATTCTCCGCAGCATGGGTGAAGGAATTATGGTAACAGCTCCGGATGGCGTCATAACCATGATCAACCCTGCCTTTCGCCGACTCTTTTCGATTATCGGCGAGGTTGAGGGCAAAAAGCTCGTGGAAATCTCACGCCACCCCGATTTGCAGGAGGCCTTCAAAGATCTCGACAAGCCGGGAGTAAGCGAGCTGGTGCGGGAGATTTCCATTCAGCCTAACGACATCACCCTCTTTACCCATTGGGTCCCGCTGAATGTCGACGGGGTCAGGCAAGGTGTTGTTGCGGTATTTCACGATATCAGCAATCTGAAGAAAGCTGAAAACATGCGCCGCGATTTTGTTGCCAATGTTTCCCATGAACTGCGGACACCGGTGACGATAATAAAAGGCTACGCTGAAACCTTGCTGGATGGCACCCTGAAATCTGACCCGATTCGGTCAGTCCGCTTTGTCGAAATTATTTCCAGCCATTCAGAACGTCTGACCAATCTGATAAACGATATTCTCACACTATCAAGTCTCGAAACGAAAGAAGCGATTATTGAACTCAATCCACTGGATGTTTCAAGCACGGTAGCAAAGGCCTGCAGTCTGCTTCAGGAACGTGCCACACAAAAAAATATCGCGTTAATCAATGAAACTGTCAGTGGCCTGCTGCCCCGAGTGATGGCGGATCAGGGGCGCCTTGAACAGGTAGTGATAAACCTGTTGGAGAACGCCATCAAATATACTCCCGATGGTGGAAGCGTCCGCCTGTTTACCGAGGATGACGGCGAATATGTAAGGGTGTCGGTGGCTGATACCGGTATTGGCATCCCCTTCAAAGATCTGCCGAGAATATTTGAACGTTTTTACCGCGTAGATGAGGCGAGAACACGCGAGCAGGGCGGTACTGGCCTCGGTCTGGCCATCGTTAAGCATATCGTGCAGCTTCATGGCGGTACTGTTTCAGTAACAAGCGAACCAAAAAAAGGTTCACAGTTTTCCTTCACCATAAAAAAGTGTTCATAACCAGGTAAAGATTTAACCGAGTATTTTCCAAGCTGTAACATTGTTGTAACAATACTCTGTTATGATGACAAATATATCGCAACAACACATTCAAGGAGGAACACTCAAATGTTCAAGAAGTCAATCCTGACCGCCGCACTGCTGATGGTCACCGTTGTAGCCGCTCACGCCGAAAAAACGGTCGTGGACGCCAAAATCAAGCACTACGCCCCCGCCGCCGGTGTTGCCGGCAACCTGGGCAGTATCGGATCGGACAGCCTCAATAACCTGATGACCTACTGGGCAGAGGGTTTCAAAAAGAAATACCCCAACGTCAACATCCAGATAGAAGGCAAAGGTTCCAGCACCGCACCACCGGCTCTGATCGCCGGCACCGCACAGCTTGGTCCCATGTCCCGCGAAATGAAGAGCTCTGAAATCGAAGAATTTGAGAAAAAATACGGCTACAAACCGACCAGAATCGGCGTAGCACTTGATTCCCTGGCCGTGTTTGTCAACAAAGACAACCCCATCAAAAGTCTGTCTCTCGACAAGGTTGATGCCATCTTCTCAAAAACCCACAAACGGGGCGGCGCTGATGTCACCACATGGGGGCAGCTTGGCGTAACCGGCAAACTGGCCGCCATGCCGATCAGCATGTACGGCCGTAACTCCGCATCCGGCACCTACGGATACTTCAAAGAGCACGCCCTGAGCAAAGGTGATTTCAAAAACAGCGTCAAGGAACAGCCCGGCTCCGCTTCAGTTGTTGAAGGTGTTGCCAAAGATATCGGCGCCATCGGCTACTCCGGCATCGGCTATGCAACTTCCGGTGTCCGTGCAGTACCGCTGACCGACAAAGAAGGTGGCAAGGTCGCCGAAGCTACCTACGCCAACGTGCTGAATAAATCGTACCCCATGAGCCGTATGCTGTATATTTACGTCGCCAAAAAACCGGGACAGCCGCTGCCGAAAGTTGTGGAAGAATTTCTTCGCTACACCCTTTCCAAAGAGGGCCAGGATATTGTCGTGAAGGATGGTTACGATCCACTGACCGCCAAACTTGTTGAAGATCAATTGAAAACTTTGAAATAATTTCTCCGTGGGGGCGAACACAAGGTTCGCCCCCACGCCATCATTTTTTTTGCACCGCAATTACAAATATCGTCCCGTAAAAATCAGGAATGGCATTCATGGCAAAGAATTTTACAGATAAATCCCGGCGCAACGACCGTCTTGCCGAAATTATGATCCGCATCGGCGGTGTCTTCGTCATCGTTTCGGTGGTCTGGATCCTGGTGATGATCTCCCGGGTGGCCCTGCCGCTGTTCTACCCGCCGTCCGCCAAAATTGCCGCCACCGTCAAAGTACCGACGACAATCTCATCCGGAACGGTACTGGCGATCGGCTCTGAAGAGAACCAGCACGGGGCATTCATCCTTGACGGTACCGGCACCTTTCATTTCCTGAAGGTTGCTGACGGTTCCCTTTCTGCCAGTATAAAACCCCCTGTTATTCCTGCCGGAGCGGTTCGGGTTACTTCCGCCGAATATATCGGCAAATCAAGCTATAACCTGCAGTGGGACAACGGCGCCATAAGCTCGGTGACCGTAGCACTGGCTTCTGCCAAAGAGAAGGATGGCACGGTAACCCTCTCCCATGACGTCACCCTGAAAGATGACCTTGCTTTCGCAGCCTCCAGTGGCATCGTGCACTCTTTTGCCCGGCCGATCGAAGGGAAAGGCGCCGTCCGTATCGACCGCCTGGCCGGTGACCGCGTACGGGTAACCCATCAGCTGGCGGAAAAAGACCTGCTCGGCAATGAACAGCGGAGTACTTCCAGCGCCGAGCTTACGGAACCGCTGCCGGGCCATCTGTCAGCACTTACGGTGGATTCGAAGGGACACTATCTGTATGCCGGGACGGACAACGGCTGGCTGCTCCGCTGGGACATCTCCGAACCGGGTAAAATCAATCTGCTGGAAAGCACCGCTGCCTCCGAAACCCGCACGGCGATCACGTCGCTTGCTCTGGTGCTGGGGGATGTATCCGTTGCCGTTGGTGACGCCAGTGGCTCCCTGACAACCTGGTTCCCGACCACCGTTGCCGGAAGCGGCGAGGACAAACGGCTGACACGGATTCACACCCTCCGTTCCAACGTCGGCAAAACAGGCTTCATCATCCCGTCACCCCGTGACAAGACCCTGTATTCGGGTGACACCGGCACCATCAATGTCGACCACATGACCTCGGAACGCAATCTGCTGACTATTAAACCACCAGCACCGATCACCCACGCGGCACTGTCACCCAAGGGAAACACCCTGTCAGTTCTCGATCGTTCCGGCACACTGACCTCCTGGAAAATGGACATACCGCACCCTGAGATTTCCTTCGGCACCCTGTTCGGAAAAGTCTGGTACGAAGGGTACGACAAGCCGGAATATGCCTGGCAGTCATCAGCCGCCAATGACGACTTTGAGCCCAAGATGAGCCTGGTTCCGCTGGTGTTCGGCACAATCAAGGCAACATTCCTTGCCATGCTGTTTGCCGTACCGCTGGCGCTGCTGGCCGCTCTCTACACCAGCCAGTTCATGTCGCCGAAACTGAAAGGGCGCGTCAAGCCGGTGGTTGAAATTATGGCCGCCATCCCTTCGGTTGTGATCGGCTTTCTGGCCGGGCTCTGGCTCGCTCCGCTGATTGACAAAAGTATTCTGACCGTATTTTTGAGCATCGTCATTGTGCCGCTGATGCTGCTCCTGACGATCTTCTTCTGGAAACGGATCAAAACCGCTTCACCGCTGCAGAGAGCCACCCGTGGCCATGAATTCGCCGCCATGATCCCGGTGGTTATTCTGGGCATTTATCTCGCCTTCCTGCTCAGCGGGGTGGCTGAGGTCAACCTGTTCGCCGGCGACTTCAAACAGTGGCTGTTCAGCACCCTGGGTGTTCGCTATGACCAGCGCAACGGCGTCATTATCGGCATCGCACTTGGCTTTGCCGTGATCCCGATCATCTTCACCATCGCCGAAGATGCCATCTCCAACGTGCCGCGCAACCTGACGGCAGCCTCTCTTGCCCTGGGTGCCAGTCGTTGGCAGACCGCCTGGCGGGTGGTACTGCCCTCAGCACTGCCCGGTGTTTTTTCGGCAATCATGATCGGCTTTGGCCGGGCCATTGGTGAAACCATGATCGTGCTGATGGCTACCGGCAACACACCAATCATGAGCTGGAGTCTGTTTAACGGCCTCCGCTCACTGTCGGCAAATATTGCTGTTGAAATACCGGAAGCGCCGCTTAACAGCTCCCTCTACCGGGTGCTGTTCCTCTCGGCGGTGCTGCTGTTTATTTTTACATTCCTCATCAACACCGGTGCCGAAGCGCTGCGCCAGCGGTTCCGGAAGAAATACGGCCGATATTGATGAACCTGGAAAAAACGTGTGAAACACGGAGCAACGAAGCAACGGAGTGAAAAAGAAGGATCTTCTTGAACCAATCTTTTAGAGGTTCACCGTATCGGTTAATGATGTTTCTCACGTACGATTTTGTTTTCTCAGTTGCTCCGTTGCTCCGTGTTATTCGAACTCGGTGAAGCTTACAAGGTGTTTTAACTATGAAATTATTCTGGAAAACAGGTGAACCCTACGTACTGGCAACCGGTGCCGCATTGGCCATCATACTGGTCATGAGCCTCACACTGGTCGGGACGGTAATGACCAATGGTCTCGGCTATTTCTGGCCCCGTGCACTCGTCAAGTTCGAGCTGAAGGATGGCTCTGCCGTACTCGGTCAGATTACGCAGGAGGAGAAAAACCCCATCAGCGGAGAGCGGCGACTGCAGCTTAAAGTCGGCAACCGGGATGTATTCGGTCAGGACTTCCGCTGGATAGACGAAAAAGGTATTGCTGCCCGTACTACGCCGGCAGATGCCGTCCTCCTGGAACGGCGCGAGCATGGCAACTATTTCGGTATGCTCAAGGATGTTACCGCAGAAGGGATGGCACTGACTGCCGCGACTCCCTATGAGAAACTGATTCAGGCTCGTACACTGGTAGCCGGCAAGATGGCTGATACCGGTAAGATAAAAAAACAGATGTCCGACCTGAACCACACCGCTGAAAGTCTCAGACTGAAGATTCAGAAACTTGACTATAGCGGCAAAGAAAAGAATGCTGCCGCAATCAGTGAGCTATCTGCTGTCCGTGAGAAGAAAATGGCGGAATTTACCCGCTTGAACGAACAGGCCACGGCAACGCTGGCGGAGATCGGCCGGATTACGGTGCAGATGACCGATGCGGCAGGCGGCAGCAAGGATATCTCCCTGACAGAAATCGTTGCCCTGCAGAAACCTAACAGCATGTCATTTTTAGCCAAGTGCGCTGCCTATCTGGAACGGGTCCGCGAACTGCTCCTTGATGATCCCCGCGAATCCAACACCGAGGGGGGGCTCTTTCCCGCCATCTTCGGTACGGTTATGATGGTCCTGCTTATGAGCATCTTTTCCCTGCCGTTCGGTGTGGTCGCGGCCATTTATCTGCGCGAATATGCCAAAGACGGCCTCATGACCCGCATGGTGCGCATTGCCGTCAACAATCTGGCCGGTGTACCGTCAATTGTGTATGGAGTTTTCGGTCTCGGCTTCTTTGTCTATGGCGTAGGCGGCAGTATCGACAGCCTGTTCTTCCCGGAGCGGTTGCCGACCCCGACCTTCGGCACCGGCGGCATTCTTTGGTCGAGCCTGACTCTGGCACTGCTTACAGTCCCGGTGATTATTGTCGCCACTGAGGAATCTTTGGCCTCCATTCCGAAAGGGATTCGCGAGGGGTCACTGGCCCTGGGCGCCACCAAGTTCCAAACCTTGACAAAAATTCTGCTGCCCATGGCAACTCCCGGTATCATGACCGGCCTGATCCTCTCCATGGCACGTGCAGCGGGAGAAGTAGCTCCGCTGATGATCGTCGGCGTAGTCAAGCTGGCACCGACGCTTCCCTTTGACACAAACTTTCCGTTTTTCCATATGGACCGGAAATTCATGCATCTTGGCTTTCACATCTATGACGTCGGCTTTCAGTCCCCGAACGTAGAGGCGGCCAAGCCGATGGTGTTCGTCACCACCATGCTGCTGCTTGCCATAGTAGTCGTCGCCAGCAGTACGGCCATTTACCTTCGCAACCGGATGCGCAGCAAATACACAACTTCAACGTTCTAATTGATAAGGAACCACCATGGCACAATCTCTTGAACAAACCGGCAGTACCCCCATTCTTTCCGTCACCGATCTCGACCTTCACTATGGCGCAGCTCATGCCCTGAAGGGGGTCAACCTTGATATGATCCGCCATCAGGTGACCGCCTTTATCGGACCGTCGGGATGCGGCAAATCCACTTTGCTGCGCTGCTTCAACCGGATGAATGACCTGGTGGAAAGTGCCCGGGTGGACGGCAGTATCCGCTTTAACGGCGAAAACATTTACGACCTCTCCACCGATGTCATTTCGCTGCGTCGGCGCATCGGTATGGTGTTCCAGCAGTCGAACCCGTTTCCGAAGTCGATTTACGAGAATATTGTTTATGGTTTGAGAATCGCCGGGGTAAATGACAAGGCAACGCTGGACGAAGCGGTCGAGCGCAGCCTGAAAAGCGCCGCCATCTGGAACGAAGTCAAGGACCGGCTCAATGATTCCGCCCTCGGACTTTCCGGCGGCCAGGCCCAGCGTATCTGTATCGCCCGCGCCATCGCCGTCAATCCGGAGATCATCCTCATGGATGAGCCCTGCTCGGCGCTTGATCCCATATCGACCCTCAAGATTGAGGAGTTGATTGAAGAGCTTAAAAGCAAGTACACTATCGTCATCGTCACCCACAATATGCAGCAGGCCGCCCGGGTTTCCGATGTGACCGCGTTCTTTTATCTGGGAGAGTTGATTGAAGTTGGCGGTACCCGGAAGATTTTTACCAATCCGGATAAGAAGCAGACAGAAGATTACATTACCGGGAGATTCGGCTAGTTCGTCATCGGGCTCATAAAATATCAGTTTTTTCAAAAACAGGAGAGATAATGGAACGAGAACATATCAGCACCGCATTCGACGTCGAGTTGAATGACTTACGGCAGAGCATTCTGATCATGGGAGGGAAGGTTGAGTTGATGATTGCCAACTCGGTCAAGTCTCTGGTGGACCGCGATACACCTCTGGCCGAGCGTACCATCGCTCTTGATCACGAGATTAATGCCGCCGAGGTAGCAATCGACGAGCGTTGTCTGGAACTGTTGGCGCTGCGCCAGCCGGCCGCCCGCGACCTCCGCTTCATTACGATAGCGCTCAAGATTGTTACCGATCTGGAGCGGATAGGGGATCAGTGTGCCAATATTGCCAAGCGCACCCGTGAGTTGAACGAAGAGCCGCCGCTGAAGCCCTATATCGACATTCCCCGCATGGCCAACTGGGCCGAGATTATGGTCAAGGAAGCGCTGGACGCTTTTGTGCGCGGCGATGCCGACCTGGCGGTAAAAGTCTGCAAGGACGACACTTTTGTCGATGACCTGAACATCCAGATTCAACGGGAGCTGCTGACGTTTATGATCGAAGACCCGACCACAATCTCCCGGGCCATGAAACTGAACTACATCTCCAAATCCCTGGAGCGTATCGCCGACCACGCCACCAACGTCGCCGAAATGGTTATCTTCATGGTCAAGGGCAAGGACATCAGGCATACCATCGCGTAACTGTTGGGGGCATGTAACTACAGCCACCAGTTGGCAGAGCAAAGAAACCATAAAATGACAAAAAAAAGCCGCATCTTGCCTCATAAGGGTAGTGCGGCTTTTTTTCGTAAAACCATAAAATTGCACATATCATCCCTGCCACGCATCAGGAATAAAAGATTTATACACCTCGCAGTTTCTTATACTAATTTGCAACATGCTGTAATCAATGGAACTATTTTAAATAGTCAGATAAATAGTATTTTGTTCTCATACAGCAGGCACCATTGTTTTCCTGAGTTCAGCTATATGCAGGACGGAGTGGCAATTACTATACAGTTAAAATACAGCAGGTTACACGTTTGTGCATTTTGTTTCTGTTTCTTGGCACCGGCTGTGCAAAGTACTGAATACAACGGCAATCAAATTCAACAACCATTCAAAATAGGAGGATGTCATGAGAGCACTTATCACCACTATCGTAGGAACGTTAGCCCCAGCATCAGCATTCGCAGCAACATCAAATTTAAGTGCAGATAACAGCGGAATCTTTGTTTGGGTATTTCTTGGCTTTTGCGCACTGATCGTAGTTGCTCAGGTAATTCCGGCAGTATTGCTGCTTACCGGTATGGTTAAAGGTGCTGTGTCTGTCGTGAGAGAAGAAATGGCACCGGCAGCATCGAAAAACTGA
>CAIOXL010000113.1 GCA_903862245.1 uncultured Geobacteraceae bacterium
ACCCTGACCTATGAAGCGGTCAAGCAGCTGACCGACGCCGGGCTCGGCCAGTCCACCTGCATCGGCATCGGCGGTGACCCGATCATCGGCATGAATTTCATTGACGTGCTGACCCTCTTCAACCAGGACCCGGATACGGAAGCGGTCTTCATGATCGGGGAAATCGGCGGCGGTGCCGAAGAAGCGGCGGCTGAGTGGATCAGGCTGAACATGAAAAAGCCGGTTGCCGCCTTCATCGCCGGGGTCACCGCCCCTCCCGGCAAGCGGATGGGGCACGCCGGAGCGATCATCACCGGCGGCAAGGGAAAGGCGGAAGACAAGATCCGCACCCTGCAGGAATGCGGCGTAGTTGTGGCAACCAGTCCGACCCGCATGGGAGAGGCGATGCAGGAAGCGCTGGGGTAAGGCTCCGCTGTCCCCGTTTCCGATCCCGCGCAATTGGCATCACCTATAAAAGGCTACTCAGATGATCACATCCTTAAATTGCACGCATGACAGAAGCCTCCTACCTCTCATTGAGTCTTTTGTCACCTCCTGCGCCACGTTGGCCGGGGCGAATTCCCATGAGCTTCGCGGTTTCGAACTGGCAGCCGAGGAAATATCCCTGCATATTATTGACTCCTACCTCCCGCAGTCGGACGGTGATTTCTTCACCATCTTCTGCCGGTCAGCCGCCAATGGCCTTGAGTTCAGCTTCGAGGACAGGGGGCTCCCCATAAACACCGAGAAGGTTCTTCTCTACGACGCAGCCGCCCCTGACAAATTTCTTGACGGACTCAGCTTTCACATCGTCCGGAGCGTCTGTGACACGTTCGAACTCAAGAACCTGGGAAAAGACGGCTGGATGCTTTCGTTCTTTAAATCAATACAGAAGTTCCGCCTGGCTGAGATGGAGCCGCACGCAGAAGATCCCGGTGGCGAGCACAAAGAGCGAGAGGAAATCGAGATGTACCAAGGGTGTAAAGCTGACATCCCCTCCATTATAGAGCTGACCTACTACGCCTTCCGATACTCAAACGAGCCGGAGTACTATACACATGAGGGGCTTGCAGCCATGATGGACAATCCGTACCACGTGTTCAATCTGGTAAAGACCGCTTCCGGCAAGGTTATCGCCTCTCAGGAATACTGCGTTGATCCCGGCAAGAGCCTTGATATTTCCTGGTACGGCACAGTAATGACGCACCCGGATTACCGCGACGGCAACGCCATGCTGAAAATATTGAAGAATTTGAAGGGGACCGTCGAGACACCACCCCATCCGGAGGCAAAGCTGTGGGTACAGTTCCTTGTCACGTCGCATGCCCGTTCCCAGCGTTTAGCCGACATTATGGATGCCTCAACCTGCGCCATGGATCTTTCCCGTGACCGGGTGATGGACTTCTCCGGCACCCTAATGAGCATCGGCCAGCGGGAAACGTTCCTGATTTCCTGGCGCTGGCTGACGGTCTTCAAGAACTCGTTGACCGTCAGATTCCACAGCCTGCCTGAACATGATGGGATTATCAGGAAGATTTTCTCCTGGCAGATGATTCGTGTCGAGACAGACCTTTCTTTGACTCCTGAGCTTCCCCCGTCCGGAGGGTCTGAACGTTGGAACGTCGACATCGCCGAATACGACAGATATGCCCTCATGTATGCGGACGCTCTCCCCGGCTCCCGAGAGGAGTTCGGCATGCAGCTGCGCCGGAGCAAAGATGAGGCCCACGCAAAAGGGGTGCAGACCGTCGCCATGCACATCCCGACAAACCGCCCGCTTCCGGTCTATCTGTCACAATCCCTGAGGGAACAAGGTTTCTTCTTTTCCGGAATAGTCCCGGTATCGGCGTCGGAGTTCAAGCTGCAGTACACCTGTCTTGGCGCGCAGAGCTTCGACTTCGGGACGCTGCAGCTTTACGGGCAGAGCTCCATCGAACTCTGCGACTATATCAAAGGCGAATACGGAAAGGTGTGACTCCGCACTCACTGTCTCCGACATCAGGGAGTATTTGAACTATGTCCAGAAAATCTAGCCTCCGTCTGCTCGAAAACATTGCCCGGCTCTGCCTGCTCGTGCCGTTGTTGACCGCCTGCCACACAGAGGCTCTGCGTCCTGCGGCGTCACCGCCGCCGACGGAAGCGGTGAAGATCACCGGCACCGGACCTGTGCCGCAGCAGATCCGGTTCGAATCGCTGGACCGCGACCCACAGACCGGCGCACCGGTCGTCCTCACCGGCCTGCTGTTCAAACCGGTCGAAAGTGACGGGCGGCGCCGGCCGGCGGTCATCGCCCTGCACGGCTGCGGCGGCATGTTCAGCACGGCACAATCAAAACATGACCTGCTGTCGCTGCGCCACCAGAAGATGGCCGAACTGCTGCTTGAGGAAGGATACGCGGTACTCTTCCCCGACAGTTTCCGCTCACGCGGGTTTGAGGAAGTATGCAGCGTCGAAAACAGAAAGCGTACGCTCACCCAGAAACACCGGAGGCTGGACGCGCAGGGAGCCCTCGCCTGGCTGCAGCGCCGTGGTGACATCCAGCCGGAGCGCATCGCGGTTCTCGGCTGGTCCCACGGGGGGAGCGCCGTGCTTGCGACCCTCAACGCAAAACATTCTGCCGTAGCCGGTTGGAGGAATCACGAGCCGGCCGCACCGTACTTTCGTGCCGGAGCTGCGTTTTACCCCGGCTGTACCGAATCACTCAAGGCGATGGGGGGATATTCCCTTTCTTCACCTCTTACGTTATTCATTGGCGGCAGCGATGACTGGACAGCCCCGCAGCCCTGCATAGACCTTGCTGCGCAGCTCACATCGGCTGGGGAGGATGTCGCCATCACCGTGTACCAGGATGCGTTCCACGGCTTTGACGGTCCGGCCTCACAGCCTGCTCGGCACCTGAATGTCCCCAATGGAGTCAATCCGGGCAGGGGGGTGACCATTGCCCCGAATCCGGCGGCCCGTGAAGACGCTTATGAAAAGCTAAAGCTTTTTCTGCGTAAATATCTCGGCAGTTGATTATCAGCTTGTTCCTAATAACTCCGGCGTTAGATCAACGCTATCTGGACGCATCTTTCGTTTCACCATCAAGCATTTCCCGCCAACCTGTGATATGCACTGCGCTGCGCACATAGTTCCCCTCACCGCCAAAGACCAGGCGCGGTTCTGCTGCCGAGCCAGAAATTGCCTGCCACTTTTTCAAGGATCTAAACATATCACCAGCAATTGTCTGCCCTGACTTGATCTCCACCGGCTTGAGAATTCCCGCTTCATCCAGCAGTAAATCAACTTCATTTCCCGTGCTGTCACGCCAGAAATAGAGATTGGAAACGTCCCCCCGGTTCAATCGGTCGCGCAGGTATTCGGCTACGACCATTGTTTCAAACAGGGCCCCTCTTGCCCCGTGAGTGGCAAGTTGCTCCGGCGTTTGAATACCGAGTAGAAATGCCGCCAGTCCGGTGTCATGAAAATACAGCTTGGGGGCTTTGACCAGCCGTTTGCCGAAGTTGGCAAAATGCGGAGAGAGTCGAAACACAATGTAACTGGCCTCAAGAATACTCAGCCATGCGGTTGCGGTGCTTTGCGCAATGCCACAGTCAGTGGCCAGAGATGAAAGATTCAGCAACTGGCCCGTACGTGCCGCACATAGTCGCAGGAAACGTTGAAAGGTGATGAGATCACGTACCGATGTCAGGTCACGCACATCTCGTTCAAGGTAGGTGGCTACATAGCTTGCAAACCAATCAGAGGGGGTAACGGCGGTGCTGTGCAGGGCAGGATAACCACCAGTAAACAGCCATCGATCAAGGACGCCGGCGAGCAACCCCTCAGCCATCAGTTCTTTTCCTGACAGCGGCAGAAGTTGGGCAACGCCGGCGCGCCCGGCAAGGCTCTGACTTACCTGGCGGCTGAGGGCAAAGTTTTGGGAGCCGGTAAGTATGTAGCGCCCAGGTATTCGCTGTTTGTCAACGATTCCCTGAATATAGGAGAGCAGTTCTGGAGCCCGTTGCACCTCGTCAAAGATGGCGCCATCCGGATAACGGGCCAGAAAACCGCGCGGGTCCTCATTGGCGAACAATCTCATATCGGGGTTTTCAAGAGAGAGATACGGCTTGTCAGGAAACGTATCACGAACCAGTGTTGTTTTTCCGGATTGCCGTGGGCCGGTAAGCACAAGCACCGGGAATCCCTGCGCAAGTCGCTGAATTGTAGATGAAAGCAACCTCGAAATCATAACGCCTCCCTGAATCACGCCCTGTTTTCGTGCAATTTAATTATTTAATCGTGGATTTGCAAGGTTTATTGTCGTCAGAGCAGGGGCTATGAGTGTAGCAGATCTGTGAGTTGTAGTTGACAGTGATGCAGCAAGTCTCCAAAACAAAACCTCTCCCATGTGAATTTTTGTGAGTATTTGTGAGTGGCTGCAAATTTATGCTGATGATATTCATCCCGCGTTTTTGTAAATATGCAGGTGGTTACCAGTTGCGCTACACAAGGAATAGGTAATGGATTCAATACTAAAGATTTTCACAGAGCTGCCAGAGACATCAAAATCAGCGATTATCGCAGCGGCAATTACGTTTATTGGCGTCGTATTTGCTGCTACAGCTGCATTTATTGGTGTTTTTGTTACTCATCGCGGGCATGAAAAGCGATTTCGCAAGCAGCTTGAACACGACAAAGAGGTTAAGCGCATTGAGCGGGAGATGGCTTTGCGCAAGGAGATATTTCTAGGCGCTGCTGAAGCTATTGTTGCAGGTATAGGTGTCATTGCACGATATGCTGACTTAAAAGTACCACATGACGAGCTCTTACATGAGTTCAATGGAAAACGAAGTGCAATCGCAAAGGTAAACATAATCGCACGTGAAGAAACTATATATGCTGTGTCAGCGTTTATGGACGAACTCAATGCAACGCTCATTCATTTATCTCTCTCTCGTCACCCCCTCATACTGATGCAAATCAGACTTACTACGTTGATGGACCAAATTAATGGATGTGGAAAAGAAAAAGGCAAGCTTTTAGAATTGATGAAACAATTGAATTCTGAAGGTAATACCGATCAGCATCGGTGGAATTTTGTGAAAAGCACTTTTGAATACGAGGACATGAAAACAATTGAAGCACATCAGGAATACACAAAATTATCCGGAGAATTCCAAACAGATAATTTTACTTTTTTAGAGGCATGTCATCGATATTCTTTAGAAATAAGCAAATTACTAATACCTGCCGTGAGGGAGATACGATCAGAACTGGAATTACCATTCGACGAAGAAAGATACATCCAGATGGTCGAGAAAAGCAGTCATCAGCAAACTCAGTTAATCAATGAAATATTTGCAAAATTCAGAGTGTGATTGGCGAACATAAGCTGCGACAGCGGTGAGCTGCGCCACATCCTGCTTAAAAGAGGAGACATAATATGCCGTATAGTATTTCAGGTCTTCAAATAAGTATCGAAGATTGAAGATTATGCTACGGAATCGAGCATATTCATTTTGTGCGGTGTAATTTTGTCTGCTGTTGACAGCCGCATAAAAAATATTTTTGCAGAAATAGAAGAGTTGAAATCCAAACTTGCAAATCTGGAAGGAGGTACCCATTAACAACCCTTTGAAAAATAGTCAGTCGGGGGAAGTCTTTGTGACCTCTCTTCACTTTCTGCAATATTTTGGAAAGATGCGACCATTCGTCGAAGTCAATACCGCAACCGCGCTCAAAATCCAACCTGACCCCGAAGCATTCCGTATCACATCTGCCAACAATATAAATGGAATATGGACTCTTGCACTGATGGTTTTATTGGTCTATATTTTGACCAATAAAATTAATTTGACATGGAGGTGCGACCATGAGAGCAATTTCAATCAGTAATGATATTATCCCTATTGCTGAATTTAAAACCAATATTTCCAAATTGTTCAAGACACTTCAAACTTCCCGGCACCCACTTATAATTACCCAGAATAGCAAACCTGCCGGTGTACTGTTGTCCGCCTCAGATTATGATGAATTAGTGTACCGGAAATCATTCCTTGATTCTGTTGAGAGGGGCATTACTGACGTTGAAAACGGGCGCACCCAAACGACTGACGAACTACGAAAAAATCTGCAGGGCCGGAGAAGTGCGAGTACTCCATGAACGTAATATGGTCTCAAGAAGCTTGTGAAAATCTGATTACTATCGAAGAATTCATTGCTCGTGACAGCCTGGAGCGTGCTGTCCGATTTGTTACTGCCATTATTGACCACGCTGATACAATGTTATCCGACAATCTGAAAAGCGGAAGGACCGTACCTGAAATTGGTAGTTCTGATTTTCGAGAACTTATTTACCGGGGATATCGCGTTGTCTACCGACTTGATGGTGATCAAATTGAGATACTTACCGTTTTTGAAGGACATCGCCTACTGCAATTTAACGAATCAGACAATTAAAACATGATATGCATCGATGGATATGGACGATCACTGAAAACTGCGGAAAAACTATTTTAAAACAGTAACATGACAAACAGCGCCCCCCAGGCCCCCGTGGCTAATCCACAGAAGCAGGAAAGGAAATTTATGAAGCCCTCCATGAATATCCGGCTTACCGCTCTCTCCAGCATCCTTCTGCTGCTGTCCAGTGCCGTGTTACCGGCGACTGCCGCGCTACACCCCATGAGCACGTTGCAGCACAACAGCACCACCAAGATAAGCGATATCGACATCACTATCTCCATCGGTTGGATTCCTGGCGACGTGGTGACTGCGTCTACCGAACCGCGCGGGCTGACCACGGCCGAAATGGAGGAGGAAGTGAGAAGATATGCCGCCTCGCTGTATGGAATGACCAACGGCCTGCACCGGTTGCGCAATGTGTTTATCTACAAGAACAGCAAATCAATGGCCCGTGCAGATATCCGCTATTTAGGCAGTAACGGACGGGCAACTGGCAGTATTGCCGGCTGGCAGGTACCTAACCAGCAGATAACCATGTATACCTTCTATGAAAATGCAATGGATGGCTATCAGGGGGCGGTGATGGGCCACGAATCGGGCCATTATATCTACGGCCTGCTGGATGAATACAAAAATACGGGGGGACAAACTCTTAAACAATTGACGGATGCTGGATACCTATACATGCCTTCCTCCGAAGACGATGGGACCCAAAACTCCATAATGAAAGACCATATAACCTATCCAAACTGGTTCTCCACGGCCGAGGGCTACGACGGCTCAGTCAACTTAAAGAATACCGCCCAATTCCGCATCTACGGTAAATCAATCTGGGACACCCTTACGTCTGACCCGCTAAAAGACCCTAAGGACAAGGATATATGGTGGGAGCGTCAGTGGTTCGAGGCATTTAACGGAATCGACCCGGTGACAAAGAAATCGAATCTTAAAGCTACGCAGGATACGAAACTTGCCGGGTATGACGGAGCTCTGAAGATCGTCTGGGCGGATGAACCGGTTCTGAACCTGGTGCTGCTGGATAGCAATATGCGTGCCGCTCTCTGGCATGAAGCACAGGAAGGTGCCGGCACACTGGCGGCGAACATTCCCCTGAATACCTATCTGCAGGTACTGAGCGGCAGCAGCATCGGCGTGGCACGCACTAAACTAGCCGACGAAAACAGCAGAAAAGCTCTGGTGACACAAGCCGTCAAGGTCCCACAAAGCGGAGCGGTCACCCTGACAGCGTCCCTCGAAGCGGCCATTGATCAGGTAAAAGCATATCGTGCAGCCATAACATCACCCCAGTACTCCGTGATCCACCTCCTGACCGCCGCGAATCAGCAGCTTCCCGCAGCGATCCTGAACTCGCTTCGCGCTAACAATGTAATACTGAAGGTGATCTACCGGGAGGCCATCGGGGTGGCAAAGTCTACCGCAAAACGTTCTGCACCCAAGACTATCGCGGCATCTGCCGCATCGCTTCCCGATACCGAGCAGCTCTACCTCAGTCAGATTTGCCGCAGCACGAGCGGCAGTTTCACCACGGTGCTCTCCGGAGCACAGATGGAAAATGAGGCGGCAAAAGCGGCATCCGAAGGTGATGGCACTGAGATTGCCAGAGTGGCAAGCTCCGCAAAGTCTTCGCTGGGCACGGATGAAAAACTGGAGCTGACATTCAAGTTAGCGTACGAGGACATTAAGCCGGAAATAACCCTGGCTGCCGCCGACCAGGATTTCGCAAACCTCGTTCCATCCCTCACTGCCCCCGACAATACTGTGATTACTGCCGCCTCGCGCGTGGCCGGCATCACCTTCACGAAAGATGAAGAGAACAGCTCATGGAAATTTGTCATAGATCCACTAGCATACAGTGGTGTGAAGGGGCTCTGGACCGCCACCCTGACCGCCACAGCCCCGGTGAGCAACGGTGTGGATATTATGGCGGTGACCCCATCACGCCTCCTGATGCAGATTGACGTAAACCAGCTCCGGGAAAGAGGAAACCTGCTGGAGGTAACTCTAAAGAAAGATCGTCCGATACTGAAGGCTGCGGTGCGGGTAGATATCTATGATGAAAACGAAAAGCTGGTCCGTAGCGGCGTGCTGTTGACGGACGACGGTACTAACGGCGACCGGCGCCCCAATGACGGTATCTATACGGTAGCCCTCAACGACCTGCAGCCGGGTGAGTACTTATTCAAGGTGACTGCCGACGACAATGGAGGCAAAGCGTTCTTCTCCGACAGCGGCACCTTCTTCAGTGCCGGCAAAGTTGCGACACCCGATCAATTCACCGGCGACTTTCAACGCAGCGGCGGAGCGACCCTTGCCGTGGTCACGCTGCCCCCCTCCAGCGGTGGCGGTGGTGGGTGCGCCATTGGCAGTGGCGGATCTCGTGACCTCCTGCTGGTAGTGATCTGTATTTTCCCGCTGCTGTATGTTGCCGTGCCACGGCGTAGAAACGGCAACCGGTGGTCATAAAAGCTCCTGAATGGAACGAATTCCCCCCTCAACCGGCCTTCGGCCACCTTCTCCCTCAAGGGAGAAGGGATAGGCGGTAGAGTGGGGGAAGTTTGGTCAGATTGCCGAATCTGCTGCTTCACCCACCCTTCCATCCCTTTCCTTGACACCATCTCCCGGCATGAGGCATAATTCCGACCCTATTGACCCGCCTGGAGGCAGCACCCCATGGAAACACCCGACCACACAGAAGGCAGCAGTACCTCCCCCTTTGTTCACCTTCATCTCCACTCCCAATATTCGCTTCTGGACGGCGCCATCCGCTTTGACGACCTGATCGCCAAGGCCAAGGAACACAACGCGCCGGCCATAGCTGTTACCGACCATGGCAACATGTTCGGGGCGGCGGAATTCTACCTCAAATGCAAAAAGGCGGGCGTCAAACCGATCATCGGCTGCGAACTGTACCTGGCCCCCGAATCGCGCTTTTCCCGGGACGCCAAAGGGATCTCTGACGCGGCCTATCACCTGATCCTCCTCTGTGAAAATATGCAGGGGTACAAGAACCTGTCATACCTGACCTCGGCCGGCTACAAGGAGGGGTTCTACTACCGCCCCCGCATCGACCGCGAACTTCTTGCGGGCCATTCAGAAGGGTTGATCGCCCTGTCGGCCTGCCTCAAGGGAGAGGTGGCCATGCAGTGCGGACGCGGCAGGATGGAGGATGCCGTCGCCACCGCCCGCTGGTACAGCGAACTGTTCCCGGACCGCTACTACATCGAACTGCAGGAAAACACCCTCCCGGAGCAGGATGTCGTCAACAAGCGCCTGATGGAGGTGGCAGCCGAGCTGAAGCTCCCGCTGGTGGCCACCAACGACTGTCATTACCTCAACCGGGCGGATGCCCGCGCCCACGAAGTGCTGCTCTGCATCCAGACCGGCAAAACCATGGACGACCCGACCCACATGAAGTTTTCGGTGGACGAATTCTACATCAAGTCGCCGGAAGAGATGGCCCGCGCCTTTTCCTACGCCCCCGAGGCGGTCAGCAATACGCTGGTCATCGCCGACCGCTGCAACCTCGACCTGGCGGTGGATGGCAAAACCTATTACTTCCCGCACTTCGACCCCCCCGCAGGGCAGAATCACGACGATATGCTGCGGGACCTGGCGACCGAAGGATTGAAGGAGCGGATGATCACCATCCTCGCCAAATATCCGGACATGACCCTGGAACAGCAGCAGAGTTACTTTGACCGGTTGGCCACAGAGCTGGAATGCATCAGGGATATGAAGTTTCCGGCCTATTTTCTGATCGTCTCCGACTTTATCCGCTGGGCCAAGGGCCAGGGCATTCCGGTCGGTCCCGGCAGGGGCTCGGCGGCCGGGTCACTCGTGGCCTATTCCATCAAAATCACCGATCTCGATCCGCTCCCCTATAACCTGCTCTTCGAGCGGTTCCTCAACCCGGAACGTATCTCCATGCCTGATATTGACGTCGATTTCTGCCAGGACCGCCGGGGTGAGGTGATCCAGTACATGATTGACAAATACGGCCGTGACCGTGTCTGCCAGATCATCACCTTCGGAACCATGGGGGCCAAGGCGGTGGTGCGTGATGTCGGGCGGGCCCTGAACATGACCTATGGCGACGTGGACCGTATTGCCAAGCTGGTGCCGGATGACCTGAAGATGACGCTGGCCAAGGCGCTCCAGCAGGAGCCGCAGTTGAAGGAGATGTCCGCTGCAGACCCCCAGGTCAAGGATCTGCTGGATACCGCCCTCTGTCTTGAGGGGCTCACCCGGCACGCTTCGACCCATGCCGCGGCTGTTGTGGTTGCACCGGAGCCGCTGGAGGAATTTCTGCCGCTGTACAAGGATCAGAAAACCGGGGCGATCAACACCCAGTATTCCATGAAATATGTTGAACTGGTCGGCCTGGTCAAGTTCGACTTCCTCGGGCTCAAGAACCTGACCGTCATCGAGAATGCGGTAAAACTGGTGCGGGCGGGGAAAGATCCGCTGTTCGACATCACCACGCTGCGCGACGACGATCAGGCCAGTTATGACCTGATTACCGCCGGCAACACCACCGGCGTGTTCCAGCTTGAATCCAGCGGCATGAAGGAGATGCTGGTAAAACTTAAACCCTCCTGTTTTGAGGATGTGATCGCCGCCTGCGCCCTGTACCGTCCCGGCCCGCTCGGCTCCGGCATGGTGGATGACTTCATCGACCGCAAACATGGCCGGAAAGAGGTGGTGTACGATCTGCCGCAACTGGAGCCGATCCTGAAGGACACTTACGGGGTTATTGTCTATCATGAACAGGTCATGCAGATTTCCCGTTCGCTGGCCGGCTATTCCCTGGGGCAGGCCGACCTGCTGCGCCGCGCCATGGGGAAAAAGGATGACAAGGAGATGACCCGCCAGAAGGGGCTCTTTCTGGAGGGTGCGAAGGCGAACAAGCTTGACCCGAAGAAAGCCGAAGCGATCTTCGATCTGATGCACAAGTTTGCCGAATACGGCTTCAACAAATCCCACTCCGCCGCCTATGCCTTGATCGCCTATCAGACCGCCTACCTGAAAGCTCATTATCCGGTTGAGTTCATGGCTGCGCTACTGAGCTGCGACATGGACAGCACCGATAAAGTGGTGAAGAACATCAGCGATTGCCGTGAGCAGGGGATCGACGTACTGCCGCCGGACATCAACACCTCCGGGCTTTCCTTTACGGTGGTCGGTACGTCCATGCGCTTCGGCCTGGGAGCGGTGAAAAATGTCGGTGCCGGGGCGATCGAAGCGATCCTGGAAGCGCGCACGGACGGCCCGTTCAAAAGCCTGTACGATTTCTGCGAGCGGGTTGACCTCCGGAAGGTAAACAAACGGGTGGTCGAATCACTGATCAAGTGCGGCGCCTTCGATTCCACCGGAGCGACCCGTTCCTCCCAGATGGAAGGGTTGGAGACGGCGTCCGCGTACGGCCAGAAGCTTCAGGAGGAAAAGGCCAGCGCCCAGGTTTCACTGTTCGGCGCCGAGGAGGTATCACGGGGGAACAGTACCGGCGGCATGAAATTGCCCGACACCCCCGAGTGGCACGACAAGGAAAAGCTGGCCTATGAAAAGGAGGCGCTCGGTTTTCTGATCACCGGGCACCCGCTGGACCGCTATATCTACGACATCAAGCGCCTTGCCAACACCGACATTGCCAGCATGGTGGAAATGGCCGACGGCAGTGAAGTGCGGATCTGCGGCATTGTTGCCGCCCTGAAGGAGATCACGACGAAAAAGGGTGACCGCATGGGTTTCGTTACCATCGAAGACCTGACCGGTTCGGTGGAGATCACCGTTTTTTCCGATATTTACGCAGCCGCCTCCCCGCTGTTGAAAACCGATGACCCGCTGCTGGTGGTCGGCAAGCTGGAAAAAGGGGAAAAAGGGTGCAAGGTTCTGATCATGAAGGGGGGCGAGGAGAACAACGGCAAGCGTTTCCAGCGTGACCGCGGCCCGGCGGGCGACATCAGGCTGCTGGCTGATGCCCGGGCCCAGACGACCAAACGGGTCACCTTCATGCTGCGTGCTGATGAAACCGCACCGGAGCAGATGCCGCTGCTGAAGGAAGTCATTCTGCGCCATCCGGGGAATGTCCCGGCCGCCATCCAGTTTCTGATTCCGCAGCGGAGCCGTTCTTTCATGCCGCTGGCACGCGAGATGAACGTGGCGGCCAGCGATGAATTAAGGCTGGAAGTGGAACGGCTGTTAGGGTATAATGCCGCCACTTTTGAGTAAACAGCGGCAAAACAATCAAACGAAGAGGTATCTATAATGGCTACTCCGTTTTATCTTGAATTCGAAAAGCCGATCGTTGAGCTGGAAAAGAAGATTGAAGAGCTGAACGCTCTCGCCGGTGACGGCCTGGACATCGGCGCCGATGTCACCGCTCTCGAGGGACGCGTGGAGGAGATGCGGGGCGACATCTTTGCCAACCTTTCCCGCTGGCAGACCGCCCAGGTGGCCCGACACATCAACCGTCCCTTTACCCAGGACTACATCAATCTCATGTTCACCGAATTCATCGAACTCCACGGCGACCGCAATTTCGGCGATGACCACGCCATCATCGGCGGCCTGGCCCGTTTTAACGGTCAGCCGGTCATGGCGATCGGCCACCAGAAGGGGCGCGATACCAAGGAAAAGGTCTACCGTAATTTCGGCATGCCGAATCCGGAAGGGTACCGCAAGGCGCTGCGCCTGATGCAGATGGCCGAGCAGTTCAAACTGCCGGTGATCACCTTTGTCGATACCCCCGGCGCCTACCCCGGCATCGGTGCAGAAGAGCGGGGCCAGGCCGAAGCGATTGCCCGCAATCTGCGTGAAATGGCAAGTCTGCGCACTCCGGTCATCGTCTGCATCACCGGTGAAGGGGGCTCGGGCGGAGCACTGGCCATTGCTGTCGGCGACCGCATCCTGATGCTGGAGCACTCCGTGTATGCCGTTATCTCGCCGGAAGGGTGCGCCGCCATCCTCTGGTCGGACGGCACCAAAGGCGCCCAGGCGGCTGAAGCGCTGAAACCGACGGCGCAGGACATCATCAAGCTTGGCGTCATTGATGAAATCGTCAAGGAACCGGTCGGCGGCGCCCACCGCGACCATGAAGCCACCGCCGCACATATGAAGGAGGCGATTACCCGCCACCTGAACGAGTTGAACAAACTTTCCGGCGACGAGCTCGTGGAAGGGCGCTACAAGAAATTCAGGGCCATGACACGGCTGGCTGAATAGGAATGACACAGTGGGCGGTTTAACCGCCCCTGTTTTTTTATAAGGAACCACAATGCTTGAACGACTGCAAAAGATCATCTCCGCCGCCGGGGTTACCTCCCGCCGGGCTTCTGAAACGCTCATCACCAACGGCCAGGTTGCCGTCAACGGCGTGGTGGTCACCGAGCTGGGGAGCAAGGCCGACCCGACGAAGGACACCATTACGGTGGATGGCAAAGTCCTGAAAATCGGCAGCCAGCGCCTCTATATCCTCCTCAACAAACCGCCCGGCTATATTACCGCCCTGAAGGACAGTCAAGACCGCCCGCTGGTCACCCACCTGCTGAAGGATGTGCCGGACCGCGTCTATCCGGTCGGACGGCTGGATTACAACACCGAAGGACTGCTGCTGCTGACCAATGACGGCGAATGGGCCAACCGGCTGATGCACCCGCGCCACGAGATTGAGAAAGAGTACCATGTCCGGGTGCGCGGCAAGGTGATTGACCAGCAGTTGAAACGGATGGCCGACGGGGTCGAGCTGGAAGACGGCAAAACCGCGCCGGCGGTCGTGAGCCTGGTGAAGAGCGGGGAGCAGAACGACTGGATCTCGGTTGCAATCCATGAAGGACGCAATCGCCAGGTGCGCAGAATGTGCGAAGCGGTCAGCCTTTCGGTGGTGCGCCTCAAACGAATTCGCTACGGCAATCTTGCACTCGGTACACTCCGAGCCGGACAGTTCCGCTATCTGACCGATGCCGAAGTGCGCGAGCTGGCGGGAGAACCGGAAAAGGCACCGTCTGTCGGGTATAAAAAACAGGAAACACGCCAGAGATCGGGAGGAAAAGGTAGTGGAAGAAGGTAGCAGTAGAAAGTCCGGTTTTATCAAACGGGTCAGCCGTCTTGTAACCGGACGCAAGAAAACAACCGAGCAGGACATCAACGACTTTATTGAAGCATCGGAAGAAGGCGGCCTGGTCAACGAAGAAGAAAGCGAGATGATCCGCTCGATTTTCTCCCTCGGATCAACCATTGTGCGGGAGATCATGGTGCCCCGCACTGAAATGGCCTGTGTCACTGTGGACGCCACGGTGCGGGAACTGCTGGACACCAT
>CAIOXL010000114.1 GCA_903862245.1 uncultured Geobacteraceae bacterium
GGCAATCACCACAATAATCCCCCCGACGGTTCAAACTGGGAAAACCTTTGTACCCATTGCCATGATGATGAGCATTCCCGTGGGGTGCTGGGGGAGTATTTTTCAAAGCCTACTTGAAGTTCTGGTAGATCAGTCGCCCCACCAGCGCCAGCACCATGGTGATGAACACCGGCCTGATAAAGGAGGTGCCTTTCCTGATGACCAGCTTTGAACCGACCCGTGCTCCCAGAAACTGACCGACCCCCATCACAATCCCTTCCAGAAAACGCACCTGACCGACCGACAGGAAAAAAATCAGCGCGACAAAATTACTGGTAAAGTTCATGACCTTCGTGGTGGCGGTGGCCCGCAGCATGGAGTGACCGAGCAGCATCATGAGCGCCATGGTCCAGAAGGAACCGGTCCCCGGGCCGAAAAAACCGTCATAAAAGCCGATGGCAAGTCCGAACAGCAGGTAAAACGGTGCAGGTTTCATCCGGGCGTGGGCATCTTCAGCCCCCAGTCGTGGCGACAGGAGGGTATAGATGGCGATGGCGGCCAGGAGCCAGGGGATCAGCTGTTTGAGCAGCGTGGCATCCAGAAGCTGTACCGCCCAGACGCCAAGTGCTGCACCAAGAGCCGTCCAGAGGATGCCGCTCAGGCAGTCACTCAACCGTACGGTGCCCGCCCGGACAAAATGCAGCATGGCGCTGCCGGAACCAAAGGATGCCTGCAGTTTGTTTGTGCCGAGGGCAACCTGAGGGGGGAGGCCGATGCCCATTAATACCGGGACGGTGATCAGGCCGCCGCCGCCGGCGATGGAGTCTATCAGGCCGGCAAGAAAGGCCGCTCCGAAGAGTAATGGCAGAAGGATTTCAGGAGCCATGACGGTTTAAATGGCTTTAGACCAGGAGAGGCGTCCTTCCAGCCAGCGGGAGAGACTGGTGAATGCGTAGCAGAGGATGAAATAGATCAGGGCGATGAAGATGAAAATCTCGGTCGGGAAGGCCATGGTGCGGTTGTTGATCTGGGTTGCCACGTGGGTCAGTTCTGAAACGCCGACGATGAAGGCCAGCGAGGTGTCCTTGATCAGCGATACGAATTGGTTGACGAACGAGGGGATCATGTTGCGCAGTCCCTGGGGGAGGACGATGTAGAGCATGACCTGCCAGGATTTGAGCCCGGTGGAGATGGCCGCTTCGGTCTGCCCCTTGGGGATCCCTTCAATGCCTGCCACCACAATGCGTGACATATACGCGGAGGTGAACAGTGTCAGCGCCATGATGACGGTGTTGTTTTCCGCAACCTTGCCAAACAGTGCCGGCATCAGGAAATACATCCAGAAAATTACCATCAGGAGCGGCATGCCGCGCACCAGGTTTATGAAGGCGAGGGCCGGGTAACGTACCAGTGCGAAGCGCGAAATACTGAAGAGTCCCAGGATCATGCCGCCAAAGAAAGAAAGAATGCAGGAAGCAACCGCCAGATAGAGCGTTAGTCCGACGCCTCCCAGCGGGCCGTGGGGAAAACGGCCGATCATGAAATAGGTAAAATTGTCGGTGATGACGGAAAAATTGAAGAACTGTTCCATGTCAGGTGGCCTTGTGGACGTTAAGCACTTTTTCGTTATAAACGTTGACCAGAGCGGTGATGGCAATCGAGAGCAGCAGATAGACCACAGTGGCGGCGGTGAAGGCCTCAAACCCCTTGAAGGTGTAACTTTCAACCTGACGGGCCTGGTAGGTCATTTCCATGACGCCGATCGTCATGGCCAGCGATGAGTTCTTGGCCAGATTAAGAAACTGGTTAACCAGCGGCGGAATCGTAATACGCACCGCCTGCGGCAGGATAATATACTGCATGGAGCGGAGATAGGAAAAACCGGCGCTGCGGGCAGCTTCCATCTGCTCCTTCGGGATTGAGAGTACACCGGAACGGATGTCTTCAGCGATAAAGGCCGAGGTGTAGATGGTCAGGGCGATGGCGGCGGCGGCAAATTCGAAATTGGTGCTGACCAGCCAGTCGTTTACCGCAGTCGGCAGAATTTTGTATGAGCCGAAGTACCAGAAAAAAATCTGGACCAGTAGGGGGGTATTGCGGAAAAACTCAAGATAGGCATGGGCGAACCAGCGTACCGGCCTACTGTGCGCCATGCGCATGACGGCAATGATCAGCCCCAGGATGAAGGCCAGCACAATGGAGATCGCCGAAAGCTTGAGCGTCGTTACCAGCCCGGAAACCAGCCAGTCGAAATACTTGCCGGAAATTATGATTGACCAGTCGAACGTGTAGTTGAGCACCCGGAACGCCTTTTTGGGGGGTGTGGGGGGCGAGAACGCCCCCCTCACCCAACACCCAGTGAGTCTGATTATTTGTCAGCAGTGATCTTGAACGTACGATCCAGGTGGAACTGGGTCGATGGGCCGAACCACTTGTCGAAAATCTTTGCCGCTTCGCCGCTCTTTTCCATTTCAACAATGGTTTTGTTGACGAAGTTTACAAAGTTCGTGTCGCCCTTGCGCATACCGAGTCCGTACGGCTCGTCAGAGATCTGCAGAGCAGGAATTTCAAACTGGGCTTTGTTGGGGGCTTTGGCGAGGATGCCGGCGAGGATCGCTTCGTCGGTGGTGACCGCTGCCACTTTGCCCTGCTGCAGTGCAAGGAATGCCTGGGGATAATCGTCAAAGGAAAGTACGGTTGCAGAAGGAATCGATTTCTTTACGTTCTGCTCGGATGTTGAGCCTTTGGCAGTCCCGATCTTCTTCCCTTCCAGGTCCTTCAGGCTCTTGACGCTCCCTTTTTTGGTGATGAACTTCTGGCCGGTGAAGAAATAGGTGTGGCTGAAATCAATGACTTTGGCGCGCTCGGCGTTTTTCGTCATGGTCGCTGCGATGATGTCGATGTGGCCTTCCTGCAGCTGCGGCATGCGGCTGGCGGAAGTAACCGGCTTAAGCTCTACCTTTACGCCCATTTTTTTGGCAATGGCGTTGACGAAGTCGATGTCATAGCCGACGATCTGGCGGCTTTTCTCGTCAATGTAGCCGAAGGGGGGGAGGGAGTCCTTGCAGCCGACGACCAGAACCCCTTTTTTCTTTGCATCAGCCAGAGTATCACCGGCCAGAGCAGCCTTGGCGGTCAATCCAGCCAGTGCCATGATCATGAACAACGTTACCAGTTTTTTCATTGTGTTTCCTCCTCGTGTGGTGGTGGTACAAATTGGTGGAAAACGGGATCAGGGACATTCACTTTGCATCGGCGTCAAGAGCTGGCGCAGAAACTGCTGGGCACGCTCATGCTGCGGCCGCAGGAAAAACTCTTCAGGGGGTGCTTCTTCCAGTACTACTCCGTCTGCCATGAACGCCACCCGATGCGCGACCTCGCGGGCAAAGCCCATCTCGTGGGTCACCACAACCATGGTCATGCCGGAGAGCGCCAGGTCTTTCATAACCGCCAGTACTTCGCCGATCATTTCCGGATCGAGGGCTGAAGTCGGCTCATCAAACAGCATGATGCGTGGTTTCATTGCCAGTGCCCGGGCAATGGCCACCCGCTGTTGCTGTCCGCCGGAGAGCTGTGCAGGGTATGCGTCCCGCTTTTCGGCCAAGCCGACCCGGTTCAAGAGAACCATCGCCTGCTCTTCAGCCTCTTTTTTGGAAAGGCTGCGGATCTTTGTGGGTGCCAGGGTGATATTGCTGATAACCGAGAGGTGCGGGTACAGGTTGAACTGCTGAAAAACGAAACCAACCTCTGCCCGCAGTTTGTTGATATTGGTTTTTTTGTCGGAAAGATCCATGCCGTCAACAATCAGGGAACCTTCGTTGATCGGTTCCAGTTGGTTGATCGTACGGATCAGGGTCGATTTGCCGGAACCGGAAGGACCGCAGACCACCAGTACTTCTCCCGGAGTCACATGCAGGTTGATATCATTCAGCACATGCAGGTTCTTGAACCATTTGTGCACGCCTTTGAAAACAATCATGAAGGTCTCCCAAGCTGGTAAAAAAACAACCATTTTATTCACCTTTTCCTACCACGTTGGTGTAAAAAATGGAAGTTTTTTCACTATCCGGTTATTTTAGGTGCCGGCCGACAGAACCGGTGCCGCTGCCGCAAGCAGTGCTTTGAAGAGAGCCGGTTTCCGCTTCTCCAATCCTCTCCAAGCCGCCCTCTTATGCCTGGCCACGGACCGGAGACTGTTCGAATTCCGTGCGGGCCTTGTGCAGCTCTTCGACCTCCCGCAATTTGTCCCCGAGCCAGGCATGGAAAACCTTGGCATTATCGTAACTCATGACAACGCCGGTATCGATGAAGCGAACCATGCTGGTGGCCAGATTTTTCGGGTCCACGCCGGTTTCGCGGCCGATAGCGCCCTCGGGGGTGATTTCGTGGGTAATGGCATCCGGCAGCGGCTGCCGCTCAAGATAGAAGTTGATCACCATTTCGCCGCGCGGGGAAAAACCGCCCTGGGCACCGTTGACGTAGGTCGGGTTATACCCGTAATTAAAAACGTACTTGAAGGTTAATTCAGGTTTCTTGCTGCTCATTGGTGTCATCTCCCCTGATGTGCTAAAGTTGTGTGAGCCGCAGACTTCTGCTGACTCTTCTATGGTAGCGATTACCTACCATATTCGGGGCGGCAAAGAAAAGTATTTCTTGTACGTCCGCAGGGCAAGGGGCGGCGGCTGATTGCACGCCGGTTTTTTTCTGCTTGAAACCGGGTAAATCTTGACTTTCCGCCGGAATACCTGCTATTCGTTGGCACCTATATACAGGCAAGGAGTTGTAATGAAACCGCTTTTTTTAAACCCCCCAACCTTCGAAGATTTTGACGGCGGTGCCGGTGCCCGCTACCAGGCTTCCCGTGAAGTAACCTCCTTCTGGTACCCCACCTGGCTCTGCTTTCCCGCCGGCATGATTGAGGGAAGCCGTGTCGTGGACGCCCCGGTGCAGAAACTGACCCTGGAGGAGTGCCTCGTCATCGCCCGGGACTTCGACATGCTGGTGATGTACACGTCCACACCGACGCTGCAGCTCGACATTGAAACAGCCCGCCGCATCAAAGAGGTCAAACCGGAGATCGTTACCGTATTGACCGGCCCCCATGTTTCCGTGCTGCCGGAAGAGTCACTCCGGGCCAGCAAGGGTGTTATAGATATCGTCTGCCGGGGGGAGTTTGATTACACCACCAAGGAACTGTGTGAAGGGCGTGAATGGAGCCGGGTAGATGGCATCAGCTTTCTGAAGGATGGTCAGATTGTGCACACCGCTGATCGTCCCCCCATTACGGACCTGGACGCGCTGCCGTTCGTCGCGCCGGTGTACAAGCGGGATCTGCCGATTGCGGAATACGTCATCCCGCACTTCAAAAACCCCTATGTTTCGATTTACTCCAGCCGTGGTTGCCCCTCCCGCTGCATCTACTGCCTCTGGCCGCAGACCTTTTCCGGTCGCACCATGCGGGTCCGCTCTCCCCGGAATGTCTATGAGGAGGTCAAGTGGATCGTGGATAATATCCCGGAAATGCGTGAACTCTCGTTTGACGACGATACCTTTACCGCCGACCGGAAACATGCCCGCGAAGTTGCCGGACTGATCAAGCCGCTCGGAATCTCCTGGACGATCAACGCCCGCGCCAATACCGATTACGACACCCTGAAAACACTTCGGGAGGCCGGCCTGCGTCATGTGGTGGTCGGTTTCGAGAGCGGCAACGACCAGATCCTGAAAAATATCAAAAAAGGGGTCACGGTCGCCCAGGCGGTACAATTCACCAAAGACTGCAAAAAACTCGGGCTGTCGATCCACGGGGCGTTCATCATGGGGCTGCCGGGGGAGAGCCGGGAGACCATCAGCCAAACAATTGAATTCGCCAAGAAGCTGGACCTGAACTCGATTCAGGCCTCACTGGCTTCGCCCTATCCGGGCACCGAATTTTACTCGCTCTGCGTGCAGGAGGGGTGGATCTCCTCCGACGGCTTTCTTGACGAGAGCGGTCACCAGAAATGCGTTATCAACTATCCGGGCTTGTCCAGCACGGAAATTTTCAACTCGGTTGAAGAGTTCTATAACAAATTCTATTTCCGGCCGAAATACATCGCCCGGAGCATCGGACGGATGCTCATCGATGGTGATGAACGGCGCAAGCTCCTTAAAGAAGGGAAACAGTATCTGGCGTACATGCGGAAGCGGAAAGAGTCCGGCCCGGATTGTACGTGAAACAGCTGATTATCACATCTGACGACTTCGGCCTGTCCGACGGTGTTAACCGGGCGGTGGAACAGGCCTGGAAGGGTGGCCTCCTGACCGGTGCTTCCATCATGCCGGGGGGGGGCGCCTTCAGCAACGCCGTGGCAATTGCCCGGCGCAACCCGGGACTCCAGATCGGCCTGCACCTGACGCTCGTACAGGGGCGTGCCGTACTGCCGCCGGCGGAACTGCCCGGTCTGGTTGACCGTGCCGGCAACTTCAGCAATAACCCGGTAACTGCCGGATTCCGGTATTTTATCGACCGGGGGCTTTACTGCCAGCTGAAGCGTGAGATTGAGGCCCAGATCAAACGGGTATTTGATGCCGGCATTGCGCTGACGCACATCGACGGTCACCTGAACATGCATCTGCACCCGACGGTATTCAGGATTCTGGCGGAACTGATGCCGCGCTACGGTATCACTACCTTTCGTCTGGCGCGGGAGCGGCTTTCCCATAACATACGCTTTGACCGTGAACGGAAATTCGGCAAGGCTCTTGAAACCCTGATCTTCGGCTTCCTCACCGACCATGCCCGGCCGGAGCTTGACCGGTTGGGGATCAGCTACGCTGCAGAGGTGAAAGGGATGCTCAATTCGGGGCGGATGACCGAACGGTACCTTCTTGATATCATTGACGGAGTGCAGGACGGGGTAACGGAAATGTACTTCCATCCCGGCATTCTCCCGGACGCCGAAATCAGCCGCCGCATGCCGGATTATCGTCACAGGGAGGAGCTGGCTGCCATCATGAGCCCGGTCCTCAGGAAACGGCTGAAAGATCTGCAGATAGAGTTGCGAAATTACCGTGGAGAGATAAAATGCTGAAAACACTGGTTGTCATGCTGATAGCCATAACGGCGGGGGCGGTGGGTGACATCTTCCTGACCCAGGGGATGAAGGGGGGGGGCGATATCTCGGCCATGAATGTGCGCCAGATCCTCGACACCGTATTCAAAGCACTGAGCAACTGGCGTCTGATTCTCGGTACGGCGCTGCAGGCGGTGTATTTCGGTCTCTGGCTGGCGGTCCTGTCGTGGGAGGACCTTTCGGTTGCTCTCCCGCTCCAGGCGCTCAGCTATCTGGTGGTTGCCTTTCTGGCTCAGCTGTATCTTGGTGAGAACGTAGGCGGCATGCGCTGGGCCGGCATCTGTCTGATATGTGTCGGCGTCGCTCTGGTAACGAGAAGCAGTGCAATCCAGTAGGGTAACGGGGAGGGGTACCATGTTGAATGTACGCAGTATTGCATTTATCGGCGGCGGAAATATGGCTGAGGCCATACTGCGCGGACTGCTGCGCGAAGGGACGGATCCCGGAATCTGTATCGCTGAAATCAGTCCGGACCGCCGGGGCCAGTTGGCGGCGCAATTTCCGAATGTGCGCGTTGTCGCTGAAGCTGCGGAAGCAGTGCGCGGCAGCGAGGTGGTCATACTGGCGACCAAACCGCAACAGGCGGCCGGGGTTCTGGAACTGCTGGCACCGCATATCACACAGGAACAGCTGGTGATTTCGATCATGGCCGGTATACCGACGGCGAAGATCGAGTCACATCTGGGTGCCGGCTGCCGCGTAGTCCGGACAATGCCCAATACACCCGCACTGATAGGGGCTGGTGCATCGGCGGTCAGCCCAGGCCGTAAAGCCTCTGCCGCCGATCTGGATCTTGCCCTCCAGATTTTTTCTCTCGTCGGCATCGCTGTTCCGGTGGAAGAGAAGCTGATGGATGCCGTTACCGGTCTTTCCGGCAGTGGTCCAGCCTACGTATTCACCTTCATTGAAGCGCTGGCCGATGCCGGCGTAAAAAACGGCCTGTCCCGGGAGATTGCCGCCCGCTTGGCTGCCCAGACGGTACTTGGCGCGGCGCGGATGGTTGTGGAAACCGGTGAGCATCCGGCCCTGCTGAAGGAAAAGGTAACCTCGCCGGGGGGGACGACCATCGCGGCTCTACAGGTCCTCGAAAACGGCTGTTTCCGTGGTGTGGTCATGGAGGCGGTAGAGGCCGCCTGTCTGAGATCCAAGGAGCTGGCGGGAAAATAACAGTACCCACGACACACCGGGAGGTCAACAATGTTTGAATCCGCCGAGTTGGGTCACAAAATCAGCAAGAAGGTCTGGAAAAACCAGGTCCCCGCTCTGCGCGAGGGACTGCTGGATGCTCAACTGGAGCTGTTCCAGACGAAAAAATTCCCGGTGGTGATCCTGATCGCCGGCGTCGATTGCGCCGGTAAGGGAGAAACGGTCAACCTTCTCAACGAATGGATGGACCCGCACCACATTGAAACCCATGCCCTGCGTGATCTGACCGACGAGGAACGGGAGCGCCCCCGCATGTGGCGCTACTGGCGGGTGCTCCCCCCCAGGGGGAAGGTCGGTGTCTTCATCGGCACCTGGTATTCCAGGCCGCTGGTGGAAAATGTCTATGGCTCGATCAAGAACGCCGAACTGGACCAGCAGTTGGAGCGGATCACCCGCTTTGAGAAGATGCTCTGCGATGAGGGGGCGCTGGTTCTCAAATTCTGGCTGCACCTTTCCCGTGATGAACAGAAAAAACGGCTCAAACTGCTGGAAAATGATCCGAAAACCCGCTGGAGAGTCACCGACACTGACTGGGATCACTACAAAAAGTACAGCAAATTCCGCAAAGTATCCGAGCGGATGCTCCGTTCGACGAGCACCGCCGAAGCCCCCTGGACCATCGTCGAAGGGAGCGACTCCCGCTACCGTTCCCTGACCATCGGCACGGCAATCCTCACCGCCATACGTCAGCGCCTCGACACACCCGAACCGCCCGGTCATCAGGAACCGATCCCCCCCATCCATCCCGCCATCGACCATCTGCTGCTTCTGCAGACGTTGGACATTTCGAAAAAACTGAAAAAAAGCGAATTTGCCAGCGAGCTGGAAAAATACCAGGGGAAGCTCAATCTTCTGACCCGTCACCCGGAGTTTAACAAGCTGTCGGTCGTGATCGGTTTTGAGGGGAATGACGCCGCCGGAAAGGGGGGGAGCATCCGCCGTATCACCCAGGCGCTGGATGCCCGGCAATACCGGGTTATTCCGGTTGCTGCACCGACGGAGACGGAGCGTGCCCAACCGTACCTGTGGCGTTTCTGGCACTATCTCCCCCGTAAAGACCGTTTTGCCATCTTTGACCGCACCTGGTACGGCCGTGTTCTGGTGGAGCGGGTGGAGGGGTTCTGCGGACAGAAGGACTGGATGCGCGCCTACGGCGAAATCAACGATTTCGAAGAGCAGATGGTGCGGAACAGGACTGTCGTCGTGAAATTCTGGCTCTCCATTACGAAAGATGAACAGTTGAAGCGCTTCAAGGAGCGGGAGAAGATCGGCTTCAAGCGATACAAGATTACCGATGAGGATTGGCGCAACCGGGAAAAGTGGACGGAGTATGAGCGTGCGGCATGCGACATGATTGACCGCACCAGTACCGAGATTGCCCCCTGGACCCTGGTGGAGGCCAACGACAAATATTATGCCCGTATTAAGGTGCTGAAGACGCTCTGTGAGCGGATTGAGGAGGCGCTGGGGAAGTAGGGGAGGGCGTGCGAAATCCCCCCTGTCCCCCCTTTCATAAAGGGGGGTAAAACGACCAGGCGCCGAACAAAAAAAGTCCGAAAGAGGAATTATATGACAGCAGCAGAAAAAGCGCGGCGGTAAAAACGGCCAGACGCCGAACAAAAAAAGTCCCCCTTTACGAAAGGGGGATTTAGGGGGATTTGCCTGCAGATTCAGCCAACCAACATTCAAAAGCGGGAAAACAACCGCACACACAACCGCTCCCCCGCGCGGAGCAGCAGGAAAAACAGCTCGGCCACCGGGCGGTGGTCGAACGAGACGTATGGCCGGCGGATATAGCAGGGGAGGGCACCGGCGACCAGCGCGGCCAGGCAACCGGTCAGCAGGCGGTCATCGACCATCAGGATTGAAGAGAGGGGGACTCCGGCGAGTTCCCCTGTTTTTTTGAGACCATCGGGGTACGGTTTTTTCCGGACTCCGGAAATGAACCGTATGGCGGGGAAGTGTGCGGCAAACCAGCGTCTCCGCTCCTCTGTCGGTTTGTTGGAGAGGATGAATATTTTCTCGCCGCCAAAGATCGCTTCGCACCGTTTCAGCCATTGGACAGCTTCAGGGAGCGGAGCGGGTGCGCCATGATGCGCCAGCACCCCGTCAAAATCGAGCGCCAGGGCCGCAATTCCCGATGCTGAGAACGCTTCCGGGGTAAACTCCAGAATGCATGACCGTGGCGAGGTGCTGTCAAGCAGTTGTCTGAGCTGCCGGCGTTGGTGAAAGCCAAGCGAAAAACCGGACAGAATATGGGAGCCCGGGATCATTGAGTGCCCGCCCTCAGTTGAAAAAACATTTTCCGTGCCTCTCGTTCCTTCTTGTTCAAGCCTTCGTATGGTCTCTCTGGGCCAGTGACACGAGATAGTAGACAATCCCCAGGATCAGCAGGGTGCCGGCGAGAAAAGCCTGGGTGGTGAGGTCATCTTTGCGCAGGGTTGAAATGAGTATCTCGCGGATCATGGCAACAATGATCACCCCGATAAACACGAGGATGTTGAACTTCCCCCCTTTCAAATTTTTTATCTCGTTGTCCATCAGCTCAATCATCATCCAGAGGATCAGCAATGAGCCAAGTGCGGAGAGAATCCCCTTTTCCATATCTCCCTTGAAAATATGCAGGATGTCCCAGACAAAAAGAATTACCACCGAAATGGAGACACCGGCCAGAGCAAGTACCAGCGCCAGGTTCAGTCCATAGGTGAAGCGCTCTGTTGCCTTGATCAGAAACGATTCGACCTTGCGGGACACGAAGACCTTTTTCATTTCCTCTTCCCGGTATGAGGTGCTCATGACATCAAGATTCATATCAAGAATCTTTTCAACCGCTTCGCGCAGACCACGGCGCAACTCCCGATCAGAATAGTTGACATCGATCAGGTTGAGCAGGAAGTGGCGGATCTGGTTCATCGCCGCATTAACAAAGTGGACGCTGAGGCCGGCTTTTACGTGGGCGTGACCGATACGGGACAGGTGGTTCATGTAGTGATTGTCATAGATTCCGGCGAAGAGCGACATGAACCAGTTGCTGTGCATTTCCCGCAAACGCTGGCGGTTGCTGCTGTTGAGGATCGCCGCCGTCTCCGGGAGGCTGTAGAGATAGTCGTAGAACTCAAGGGAAAAACGCTCCTGATTCTGTTCCGCCAGCGGCTGCAGAGAGAGGAGCAGTTCGGCATCCTGGTCAGTAAAACGATAGTGGTCGCGTAAGTTCTGCATCGTAAACATGGTGTTATCTCCCGTACTTGTACGCCGCCGCGCAGGTCCCTTCACTGGAGACCATGCAGGCGCCCACCGGGGACTCCGGGGTGCAGATCGTGGCAAAGAGTGGGCACTGGAACGGAGTCTGTTTCCCTTTAAGTACCTCTCCGCAGCGGCAGGCCGGGTTTTCAACCGCGTCCGGGACATCCAGTGCCATTACGCGTTCGGCATCAAACTCCGCATAGTCGGCTCTGATAGCCAAACCGCTGCCGGGTAATACCCCCAGGCCGCGCCAGACCGCGTCGCACGGTTCAAACAGCTGGTGGAGGATCGTCTGGGCTTTCAGGTTTCCCTCCCAGGTGACCGCCCGGCTGTACTGGATTTCGACCCTGCTTTCTTTCTTCAGAGTCTGGGCCAGAAGCATCTCGATCCCCTGCATGACATCGGCTGGTTCAAAACCGGTCACCACGCAGGGAATATGGTATTTCTCCACCAGCGGCCGGTAGGCGGCCCCGCCGATAACGGTGCTGACATGGGCGGGGCAGAGGTACCCCTTCAGGTTCAACTCCGGGTCACCGGTCAGGATATCCATCGGCACCGGCATGGTTTTGTGCGACGCAAGTACGCAGTAGTTTTTCAGTTTCAGGCGGGCCGCCTCCAGAATGCTGACGGCGATCGTCGGAGCGGTGGTTTCGAAACCGACACCAAGGAACACCACCCTCCGCTCCGGATTGTTTTTTGCCAGCGCCACCGCATCCAGCGGCGAGTATACAATGCGGATGTCGGCGCCGCCGGCCCGCTGTTCCATGAGGGATGACATGCTCCCCGGTACGCGGAGCATGTCGCCGAAGGTGGCGACGATGTTGAGCGGATCGGCTGCGCAGGCCAGCGCCTTGTCAACGTAGCCGGTCGGGGTGACGCAGACCGGGCAGCCGGGGCCGGAGACCAACCTGACATTTTCCGGCAGCAGTGAACGGATGCCGTACTGGTAAATCGACATGGTGTGGGTGCCGCAGACCTCCATAAAGTTGACCGGAGCGTCCAGTCGTTGCGCCATGCGGCGGATATTGTCCGCCATGTTCTGCACCAGTGCCCGGTCCCTGAACTCGTCCTGGAATTTCATACCATATCCTCATCGGAAAAAACTTCCCGCATCAGGCGAATCGTTTCTTCGGCGTACTCCTCGTCCAGCTTGGAAATGGCAAAACCGGCATGGACAATAACGTAGTCCCCCACCGCCACCTCTTCGCCCAGCAGCGTAACGCTGGCTTCCTTCTGCACCCCATCAACTTCGGCGACAATGTTGTCGCCATCCTTACTCAGAACTTTCATCGGTACGCCAAGACACATATCAGTTTGATCTCCTTCCGGCGATTGCGGCTTGTCCCAGGGCGATACCACCATCATTGGGCGGTACCAGGCGGTGGGTGAAAACCGTGAGACCCGTGTGGGTCAGGGCAGTATATATCATTTCACTCAAAAGGCGATTCTGAAACACTCCTCCCGAGAGAATGACGCGGGTAAGGCCGGTGGTGCCGGCGATACGTTGACACATGTTCGTTGCGGCAGATGCGACGGTTCTATGGAACCGCCAGGCGATGACGGCACTCGGCAGCCCGGCGGCGATGTCGTCCAGCATCGCGATAATCATGGGGGAAAAATCCAACCCGTGCGGGTGTTCTTCATCACCGGCGATGTCGTACCGGTAGCTTTCCCCCGCCATGTCCGGAGCGGTCTCGGCCAGCGCTTCCAGCTCCATTGCCCCCTGGCCGTCATAGGATACCGTGTGTCTCACCCCCAGCAGGGCGGCAACGGCATCGAACAGCCGCCCGCAGCTGGAGGTCGGGGGAGAGTTGATGCCCCGCTTCAGCATCTGGTGAAACAGTGCCCGTTCTTCGGGCGGCAGGACCCGGGCTACCGGGTGGTCGATGCTCAAGGCCTCCTCCCCCATTGCCCGGTACAGGTATGACATGGCCATACGCCACGGTTCGCGTACGGCCGTATCCCCTCCCGGCAGCGGCAGTGCGGTGAAATGCCCCGCACGGCGGCAGCTGTCATACCCCCCGGTCAAAAATTCTCCCCCCCAGATTGTGCCGTCAGGGCCGTAGCCGGTGCCGTCGAATATAATGCCGATTACGTCGCCATCCAGGCCGTTTTCCGCCATGCAGGAGGCCAGATGGGCGTGGTGGTGCTGCACCCGAATCAGGGGAAGTCCAGACTCCTCGGCGAAGCGGGTTGACAGGTAATCCGGATGCAGATCACAGGCGATCAGCTCCGGTGTGACGGCCAGAATCCGTGACAGATGCTCGATCGTATGGCCGAATGAATCGAGGGTGGCACTGTTCTGCAGGTCACCGATGTGCTGGCTGAGCACGGCACGGGTGCCGTCGGCCAGGCAGACGGTGCTCTTCAGTTCGGCCCCTGTTGCCAGCAGCGGCGGCACCGGAAAGGGGAGCGTTACGGCGCGGGGGGCATAGCCCCGGGCTCGGCGGTAAAAAAGCGGCTGCCCCTGGAAAACGCGCATGACCGAATCATCGCTCCGGATGTAAATCGGCCGGTCGTGGCTCAGGAAATAGTCTGCTATCCCTGACAGGCGCTGCAGGGCATCATGATCTTCGAACGCCACCGGTTCGTCGGAACAGTTACCGCTGGTCATGACCAGCGCGGTAACTGTTCCGGTGAGGGGTGAGGGGTGAGGGGTGAAGAGGAGATGATGCAGCGGTGCGTAGGGGAGCATCAGGCCGAGCCAGCCGTTGTTCGGGGCGATGAGCGGTGAAAGCCGGGTGTCGGGAGCTTTCCTGGCGATGATGATCGGTGCTTCGGGAGAGCTGAGCAGCCGCTCCTCCATTTCCGTCAGCTGCGCCAGTTTGCGGGCCGTTTCAAGGTTGGCCGCCATGACGGCAAACGGTTTTTCGTCCCGTTTTTTACGCGCGCGCAGCCGCTCAACGGCATCATTACGGCAGGCATCCACCGCCAGGTGGTAACCGCCGATCCCCTTGATCGCAATAATCGCCCCGTTCTGAAGCAGCTCCGTAGTCGCACGGAGTGCTTCGTCCCGCGAGGAGATCGTCTCCCCTGCGGCAGAAAGCAGGCTCACCTGGGGGCCGCATGCGTGGCAGGCGATCGGCTGGGCATGGAAGCGGCGGTCCAGCGGGTCCCGGTATTCCCGGAGACAGTCGGGACAGAGCGGAAAGCCGGCCATGGTTGTTGCAGGACGATCATAGGGGGTGTCGGTGATGATGCTGTAGCGGGGGCCGCAGTTGGTGCAGGTTATGAACGGGTAGCGGTAGCGCCGGTCGGCCTTGTCTAACAGCTCCCGCAGGCAGTCGGGGCAGAGGGTGGAATCGGGGGCGATCTGAACGTCAGCCTTGCCGGCTCCACTGGGGAGAATCGTGAAGGAATCGTCGCTGCCGGTGGGAATCGCAGTCCAAATGTGCGCAGTGACCCGGGCCAGAGGGGGGAGGGAGTGGCGCAGCCCGTTGTCAAAGGCGTCCAGTTCGGCATCGCACCCCTGGGCCTCAATCTCGACGCCGGCGGGGGTGTTACGCACCCAGCCCATTAGCCCCAGTTCCCCCGCCAGTCGGTAGACGAACGGGCGGAACCCGACCCCTTGAACGATTCCCTGAATCGTGTAACGACGGCGGAGTATCAGTGTCCAACTCCGGCGCTCAACCACTGGTACCAGGCTTCCATCCCTGCGCCGCTCTTGGCGGAAACTTCAAAGATGATGATACCGGGGCTTACGCGGCGTGCATATTCCTTGCATTTTTCCACATCGAAATCGAGATGCGGCAGCAGGTCGGTCTTGTTGAGCAGCATAACGGTGGAGTTATGAAACATCTGGGGGTATTTGAGCGGTTTGTCCTCCCCCTCGGTGACGGAGAGAACGGCAACCTTGTGATGTTCGCCAAGATCGAAGGCGGCCGGGCAGACCAGATTGCCGACATTTTCGATCAGCAGCAGATCCAGGTTGTCCAGGTCGAAACTCTCGGTGCCGTGCATGATCATATGGGCATCCAGGTGGCATCCGGCACCGGTGTTGATCTGGCGCACCGGAACTCCGGTCGCGGCAATGCGCTGGGCGTCGTTGTCGGTCTGCTGGTCACCCTCGATGACGGCGCAACGGTGCGTGTGAGACAGGTCGCGCAGGGTGCGCTCCAGCAGGGTGGTTTTGCCGGAACCGGGGGAACTGACCAGATTCAGGACAAAAATCCCCTTATCTTTGAACAGGGCGCGGTTGAAGCCGGCCAGCCGGTTGTTTTTGCCGAGAATATCTTCTTCGATGGCGATGGTCGTCCGCTTTCCGCTCCCGGCGTCATGCTGGTGGGAATGCCCCTCGGAGTGGCTGTGTGAATGGTCATGAGAATGGCCGTGGGAATGACCATGGGTGTGGTCGCCCTGCTGGTCATGAGAGTGGCCGTGATCGGTTGTGGGACATCCGCAAGTGGTGCACATGAAATTCTCCTTAATTATCATTTTGCGGCACGGTAGCAGGTTTTTGCGGCGGATGCAATAATGCAGTTGTGCCGAATTGTGTTTACATCTTACTGAACTGCAATTGGTGCAGCCGCGAATACATCCCGCCGGTTTTCAGCAGCTCTTCGTGCGTGCCTTCCTCCACCTTGATGCCATGCTGGATTGCGACGATACGGTCCGCATCCTGGATGGTGGACAGGCGGTGGGCGATGACCAGTGAGGTTCGCCCCTGCATCATCCCCCTGATACCCTCCTGAATCATCTGCTCTGAAGCGCTGTCAATGCTTGCGGTCGCTTCGTCCAGCACCAGAATTTCCGGGTCGAAGGCGACGGCTCTGGCGAAGGAAAGGAGCTGTTTTTCTCCGACAGAGAAGTTACTGCCCCGTTCCCGTACCTCTTCGCCATAGCCGTTGGGCAGCCGGTCAATGAATCGGTCGGCTCCAACCGCCGCTGCCGCCTGTCGGACACGCTTTTGCGCCTGCTCATCGCCCAGGCAGATGTTGAATTCGATGCTTCCCGCAAACAGGCAGGGGTCCTGGAGAACCACGCCGATCCGGCGCCGCACTTCGGCCAGGGGCAGTTGCCGGATATCGATCCCCTGCAGCAGGATACTGCCCCGCTCGATCTCGTACAGGCGTGTCAGCAGCCGGGTAATGGTTGTTTTCCCGCCGCCGCTTTCTCCCACCAGCGCGATCCGTTCGCCGCGATGAACCAGGAGGCTGAAGCCGCTGAGGATGTCGTTGCCGTCGTGGTAGGAAAAGGATACCTCGCGGAATTGGATGAGGGGAACGGTTTCCCCGCTTCCGGCCTCTCCCCGCTGGGGAGGGTCGGGGAGCGGGCGGGAAGTGGGGGGCTGCGAACTCGGTGTATCCAGCAGGGCAAAGATCCGCTCCAGTGATGCCATTGCCCCCTGCATGACCGAATATTTGGCGGAAAGGTCACGGATGGGGGTGAAAAACTTTTCGATATACTGAATAAAGGCCACCAGCACGCCGAAGGTGATGGCTCCACTGACAATTTCACCGCCGCCGTACCAGATGATCAGCGCCACGGCAACTGAAGAGAGTGCTTCCACCAGGGCATACAGGGAGGCATCCCAGAAGATGACCGGCATGTTCGCATCGCGGTACGATGCATTCAGGAGGCTGAAACGCCGCTCCTCATCCCGCTCCCGATTGAAAATCTGGATA